>NZ_PSVX01000110.1:0-4171 GCF_002932695.1 Rathayibacter sp. AY1D2
CCGCCTAGGAAGACGTCCCGGGTGCGTAATCGGGCGCATCCGGAAGGCCGAAGGCGCGCTCGAGCGTCTCGATGCCGGAGTCGTGCAGGTACCCGGAGAGCTGGGTCCCGACGTACCGCAGGTGGTACGGCTCCGACTCGTACCCCGTGATCGGAGTGGTGTCGGGCTTGTAGCGCACGAGAAAGCCGAAGCGGTGGGCGTTGGCGCCGACCCACTGCCCCTCCGGAGTGTCGCCCCAGCAGATCTCGAGCGCGCACGCGCCCGACGCTCCCACCACGTCGACCGCCCAGCCGGTCTGGTGCTCACTGTGCCCCGGGCGCGCACTCGTCGCATCCGCTCCCGCCTGCCCGCGCGAGGACACCCAGCCCGCGTAGACGCTGACCTGGGTGTCGTAGGAGCGGTAGGCGCTCTGCACCGCCAGCGAGAGGCCGGCCTCGGAGCGGGCGGCGGCGAAGAGCGGGACGAGGGCGTCCGCGGTCGCCTGGCGCATCGGCTGCCGGTTGACGTAGGGCACGTCGGGGAAGGTCAGGTCGGCGGGGACGTAGTCGACCGGCGCGAGCGTCCGCAGCTTGTTGACGACGACCCAGGTGCTCGCCGGGTCGTCGACGGACTGCGCGGTGAGGTCGATCCCGGAGGCGGTGGGAGTGGGAGTGGGAGTGGCGGTCGGCACCGCCGTGGGCGTCGAGGTGGTCGCGGCCGCGGAGGGCGACGGAGCGGGCGGCGCCGTCGAGGGGGTCGGCGAGGGCGCCGGCGCTCCGTTCCCGATGGCGGCTCCGACCCCCAGCGCGGTCAGGCCCGCCGCGGCGGCCACACCCCCGATGACCAGGGCTCGGCGGCCGACGGGGCGCCCATCGGTCGGCTCGTTCTCGTTCGACGTCATCCTCCGAGCCTAGACAGACCCGTTCCTGCGCATCTGCTGAAGCACCGGCGATCGGTTCTGTCCACCCGTGCCCCTCCACGCGGGTCGCGCATATCCTCTAAGGATTCACATAAGCAGACCCCCTAGCTTGAGTGACAGCCACGACTCCGCGTGCGACCGCCCCCTCGGCTGCACGGCCCCCCACGGAGCCGTCGATGGAAGGACCCCATGCTCCGACCCCTCACCGCACCCTCCGTCCCTCTCGCCGCCCTCGCTCGGACGCTCGAGATCGGCGACGAGGGCGGCCTGACGGCCGAGATCAGCGGAGTGACGCTGATCGCCTCCGACGTCGAGCCCGGCGACCTCTTCGTCGCCCTGCCCGGGGTCAACCGCCACGGGGCCGAGTTCGTCGAGCAGGCCGTGGCCCGCGGCGCCTCCGCCGTGCTGACCGACGCCGCGGGCGCCGACGCCGCGCGCGCGACCGGTCTGCCCGTCCTCGTGGTCGACGACCCCCGCTCCCGCCTGGGCGCCGTCGCCGCCGCCGTCTACGGGACGGCCGAGCGCTCCCCCGTGCTGCTCGGCGTGACCGGCACCAACGGCAAGACGTCGACCGTCCACATGCTCGAGGGGATCCTCCGCCAGCTCGGCGTCGTGCCCGGCCTCAGCTCGACCGCGGAGCGCCACATCGGCGACACCTCGGTGACCAGCGGCCTGACCACCCCGGAGGCGACGGAGCTGCACGCGCTCGTCGCCCGCATGGAGGAGGAGGGCGTCGGCGCGGCCGCGATCGAGGTCAGCGCCCAGGCGCTCACCCGCCACCGCGTCGACGGCGTGGTCTTCGACGTCGCCGGCTTCACGAACCTCAGCCACGACCACCTCGACGACTACGGCGACATGGACACCTACTTCGGCGAGAAGGCCCAGCTGTTCCAGCCCGATCGCGCGCGCCGGGCCGTCGTCTCGCTCGACTCCCCCGCGGGCGCGCGCCTCGTCGAGGTCGCCGGCGTGCCGGTCACCACGATCACCTCCCTCCCGGGCGTCGACGCCGACTGGACCATGACGGTGCTCGAGCAGGAGTTCGGCCGCACCCGCTTCCGGATCGGCAACCGCGAGGGCCGTGCCATCACGACCTCCGTCCCGATCATCGGCACCCACATGGCCGCCAACGCCGGACTGGCGATCGTGATGCTGATCGAGTCCGGTCGGCCGATCGGCGAGATCCGCGCCGCGCTGCACCGCGACGGCGGAGTGGACGCCTCCCTCCCCGGCCGCACCGAGCGCGTCTCCGGCGACCGCGGCCCCACGGTGTACGTCGACTTCGGACACAGCGCCGACGCCTTCGCCCGCACCCTGGAGGCCGTCCGCGAGGTCACTCCCGGCCGCGTGGTCATGGTGTTCGGCGCCGACGGCGACCGGGACGCGCTCAAGCGCCCGGCCATGGCCGAAGCCGCCGTCCTGGGCAGCGACGTGCTGGTCGTGACCGACCACCACCCGCGCTTCGAGGACCCGGCCTCGATCCGGCGCACCCTCGTCGAGGCCGCCCGCGCCGCACGTCCGGACGCCGAGATCCACGAGGTCGACGACCCCAAGCGCGCCATCCGCGTCGCCGTGTCCCTGGCGCACGAGGGCGACGCCATCCTCTGGGCCGGCCCCGGGCACCAGAACTACCGCGACATCCTCGGCGTGCGCACGCCGTACTCGGCCCGAGCCGAGGCCCGCGCAGCGCTCCGCGAGGCCGGCTGGGCGGACGAGGCGGTCCCCGCTCCGGCCTGATGCACGGCCCCGGCACGGCGGCCCTGAGATCCCGTTCAGGCTCGCCGGACGCTCTGTCGCGCTCTCCGCACGCGGTGTAACTTTGCGCAGCACGCAACGTTTGCGGCGGATCGCCGTGCCTGGACGCGTCCGCCAGACAAGGGGACCACCGTGGCCGACTCCGCCTCCGCTCCATCCGCTCCGACCTCGACGCCGTCCGGCGCCGTGATGTCGCACCGGCAGATCCTGTTCGTCATCTTCGGCCTGATGGCGGGGATGTTCCTCTCCTCGCTCGACCAGACCATCGTCGGCACCTCGATGCGCACCATCGCGGACGACCTCGACGGCCTCTCGCAGCAGGCGTGGGTGACCACCGCCTACCTGATCGTCTCGACGATCGCGACGCCGATCTACGGCAAGCTCTCCGACATCTTCGGACGCCGCCCGCTCTACCTGATCGCGATCGTGCTGTTCCTGATCGGCTCGACGCTCGCCGGCTTCTCGACTTCGATGCTCGGCCTCGCGGGCTTCCGCGCCGTGCAGGGCCTCGGCGCCGGCGGGCTCATGTCGCTCGCGCTCACGGTGATGGGCGACATCCTGCCCCCGCGCGAGCGCGCCAAGTACCAGGGCTACTTCCTGGCCGTCTTCGGGATCTCCAGCGTCGTCGGACCGCTCATCGGCGGCCTGCTCGCCGGCACCCCCGAGATCCTCTTCATCACCGGCTGGCGCTGGGTCTTCCTGATCAACCTCCCGATCGGCGCCGTCGCGCTCTTCATCGTCGTGCGGTTCCTCCACCTGCCCAAGCCCGCCGGCAAGCGCTCGGTGCGGATCGACTGGTGGGGCGCCTCCCTCGTCGTCATCGCCGCGGGACCGCTGCTGCTGATCGCCGAGCAGGGCCGCGAGTGGGGCTGGGGCTCGCCGATCGCGTGGGTCTGCTACATCGTCGGCGCGCTGGGCGTCATCGGCTTCATCGCGGCCGAGCGGATGATGGGCGACGACGCGCTCATCCCCCTCAAGCTCTTCCGCTCGCCGACCTTCTCGATGGCGACCGTGCTGGGCGTCCTCGTCGGCTTCGGCATGTTCGGCGGCATGATGGCGATCCCGCTGTACCTGCAGCTGGTGAACGGCGCCACGCCGACCGAGTCCGGCTTCCTGATGCTGCCGATGATCCTCGGCCTGATGATCGCCTCGATCGTCTCGGGTCAGATCATCTCGCGCACGGGCCGCTACCGCGCCTTCCCGATCGTCGGCACGTTCCTGATGTCGGCCGCGTTCTTCTACTTCACCTTCGTGACGATCGACAAGCCGGTGATCTTCATGATGGGCGGGATGCTGATGCTGGGCCTCGGGCTCGGGCAGATGATGCAGACCCTCACCCTGGCCTCGCAGAACTCGGTCGACGTGGCGAACATGGGAGTCGCGACCAGCGCCTCCACGTTCTTCCGCCAGATCGGCGGCACCCTGGGCACCGCCGTGATCTTCTCGGTGCTGTTCAGCCGGATCCCCGACACCATCGCCGCAGCCTTCAAGAACCCGGCGCTCGCGGCGGATCTGCAGCGG
>NZ_PSVX01000111.1:0-4168 GCF_002932695.1 Rathayibacter sp. AY1D2
CTTCGCTTCCACGTAGTGCGTGGTCGGGGCGTCGTGCGGGGTCCACTCCCCCGCGCGGTATTCGCCGGTGTTCTCGATGACGCGCAGCTTCACGATCTGTACGCGGCCCGCCTGCACGGCCTCGGGGTCGGCGGCGAGGTTGCCGGTGATGGTCCTGGTACTCATTTGCCTTCTCCTGCTGGTTCGGTTCGTGGGTCGTCCCGTCGACGTCGGCGGGATCTCGTCTGTGGCGTCAGCCGCGGGGTTGTCAGTGGGGCGCGGCTCTATGCCCCAGGACGCGAGAGCGTCGCGTCGGGTGACCTCGACGGGCGGCTCGGACAGCGCCCTGCGCTGTTCGAGCTCGGCGCGCGTCACGGCGTAGGCCGGGAGACGCCGCTCGTCGCCGTAGGCGAGGCGGTAGTACCGATCGGCCTCGTTCTCCGCCCAGTCGACCTCGCCCTGCCGGTCCGCGCGCCCGGCGAGATACCCTGCCCGGTACTCGTCGCTCTCGACGTTCGGGCCGGTCACGCTGCGTGCTTCTCGATGAGGTCAGGGCGGAACCCCGACCAGTGATCCTCGTCGCTCGCGACGACCACCGGGGCGGCGGAGTAGCCCAGCTCCTCCGTGACGTAGGCGAGCGCTGCGGGGTTCGTCGTGACGTCGACAGTCGTGTACTCGATGCCCTTCGCGTCGAGGGCTCGGTAGGTCGCGGTGCACTGCACGCACGACGGCTTCGAGTAGACGGTCAGAGCCATGAGGAATCCTCCAGATAGAACTCCATGTGCGCTTCGAACTCCTCGCGCTTCTCCTCGGCGCAGTGCGCGTGGATCCACCACCCGGCCGCGTCGCGGTCACCGGCCTTGTCGAGCATCTGCGCGATCACGTTGACCTTCTCGCAGGAGAGAGTGGGCGAGACGGTCATCGCCACGCGGAAATTCGCGAGGGCCGCGGTGTAGGTAGCGCCCGCGGTGAGGAACGCGGTCACCGCCTCGTCGTAGGCGTCCGCCGCCGCGAGATAGATCGTCACTGCGTCGGCCTTCGGCTGCTCGGTCATCGCTTCGCTCCTTCCGGGGTGTGCGCGTCGCCCTCGTCGTCGTCGGTCGCGTGCTCCGCGATCCACAGGTCGGCGGCCTCGTCTCGTCCGAATGCTCGCAGGAGTCCGGCCAACGCGTCGACCTCGCAGCAGCTCATCCGGACGGCCAGATCGTCGGCGGTGTCCCCGTGGGAGAACACGGACACGAACTCGGCCACCGCCTCCGGGAGGGTCGGTGTCTGCGGTTCGGTGGTGGCGGTGTCGGTCATGGTGAAGTCCTCTCGTCGTCGGGTCCCGGGCGGTAGTCCTGCCCTGCCCCTCCCCCTCGTTTTTTTGCCGTGATTCTCAATCAGATTTGTCAAGCCAGCGGGGGTGGTCTGGCCGGATCGTTCTTCCTTCTCTCCCAGCGTTTTTTTGCCTGGAAGGCACGTAGTGCCGAGCAGGGTCGGAGGTGGGAGCGCAACCCGGAGGGCGGAGGAGGAGAGGTTGTCGGCGCGATGGGAGGGAGCGCAGCGACCGCGTGCCGAGAAGCTCGGAGGAGCCGGCCGCGCAGCGGCTTGCGTGGACGCCGGAGGCCCGTACGCTGCCGAAGGCTTCCAGGCAAAAATTCGCGCAGCGCACGACACCGCGCCGGCCTGAGGTCGGCGTCCGCTTGTTCGCGATCTGATGCGCGGAATTGCGGCCGCTCGAAACGGTCCCGACGCTGGACGTCCTAGCGACCGCTCTGCAATGCAGAGTACAGTTGCTCTACACCACAGAGTGATCGGAGCATCATGTCGCTGACTCGCACGCCCTTAGAAGAACGGGTCCGAGACGCGCGGCACGTGTCATCACTTCCGCTGATCGTCTCCGGCGTCGGAGTGGTAACAGCCGGACTGCTGCCCCTGGCCGGTTCGACGCTCTTCACCGTCGGCTTCCTGATACCTGCCTTCACGAGCATCGCTCTCTGGCTCGTGTTGAGGGCTACTGCTGCTCACGCAGGTGTGGGAATGGGGCGCGAGCGCATGGGGCCGGTCGCGGCTGTCATCGCCACTATCTCGATCTTGACGTTTCTGCCCACGATGTTCGCCGGTCCGGCCTTCCTCGTTGAGTTCGTCGGTCCGGCATTCCTTGTCGGGGTGCTCCTGTTCGCGATCGGTTGGCGACTCGAGAATCGCAGCCAGTGGCTTGCTGGCCTCGGGGTGGCAGTAGTTTCCCCCTTCCTCTTCAACAGTTTCTTGCAGGGCGCCGCCGCCGAGAGCGGGTTGACCCCGGGTGATTCCTACGGTTCCACGCCTCTGTCGATCGATGGCGTCGTTCTCGCGATCGCCGGCATCACCGTCGTCGTTCTGGGTATTACTGCTTTCCGGCAGGAGACGGGACGTGCCCGTGACACCAGGCGCTGAGGAGTCGACCGACGACGAGTTCGCGTCCTTGGACGATGCCGTCCACCAACGAACACGTCTTGCGATTTTGACCATCCTTCACGAGGCTGGCGAAGCCGACTTCCGGTTCCTGCGCGCGACCCTCGACCTCACCGACGGCAACCTTGGGCGACACCTCGAAGTCCTACTCAGGGCCGGTCACATCACCACACGACGGGGCTACGACGGCCGCCGAGCCAAGAACTGGGTCGCTCTCACTCCTCAGGGCACCGCCGCCCTCAGCATCGAAGTCGAAGCACTGCGCGCGATTGTCGCGCGCGTCGATCGCGCGCAGAATCCCTGACCAGGATTACCCCGCAGCGAGGTGGTTCACCACGAGTGACGGTTGCCGATGCCCTCCCACGGATTCCCGCCAGCACCGAGACCACGAGCCGCCGACCCATCTGCGATCGTCCCTGACGCGAACGCGGCGGGCTCTGCGCCTGTGGGGTGATAGCTGGTCTGGTCGCGGAAAATTGCCCAGATGACGTTGATGCGGCGTCGGGCGAGTGCGATCAGTGCCTGCTTGTGCGACTTGCCCTCGCCACGTTTTCGCTCGTAGAACGAGCGAGAGACCGGGCAGTTCCTCGACGCGATGAACGCCGCTTGGAAGCAGGCGTTCAACAGCCGCCGGTCGTAGCGCCGTGGCCGGTGGTGGTTGCCGGAGATCTTCCCGGAGTCGCGCGGCACGGGAGCGAGGCCCGCGAAGCTGGCCAGCCGGTCGGGCGTCTCGAATGCGGCGAGGTCAGTACCGGTTGCGGCGAGGAAGTCCGCGGCGAGCCTGCGCCCAAATCCGGGGAGCGACACGAGCAGATCCGCAGAACTGCTGTCCTGTAGAACGGCGTCGATCTCGGCCTCGAGCTCGGCGAGTTCGTCGCGGATGCGGAGCAGATCGCGGGCGGACCGGCTCACCAGCCGGGCCGCGGCATCCTCCCCCGCGACGACCGAGGTCTGCTCGCGCGCGGCTTCCACCGCCGTCTTAGCGACGGCCGCGGACTTCCAACAGCCCTGCCCCTTCAACCACGACGCCAGACGGCTCTCCCCCGTCTGCCTGATCGCGGACGGCGTCGCGTACCGGGTGAGCAGCACCAGAGGTCCCCTGGTCGTCGCGTAGTTGAACGCTCCCTCGAGTGACGGGAAGTAGTGGACCAGGATGGCGCGTAGCCGATTTACGGCGCGGGTGCGGTCGTGCACCAGGTCCTCGCGCCGGGCTGAGAGCAGGCGCAGCTCCGCGGTGACGTCGTCGGCCTGCCGCATCAGCGTCACGTCTCGTCGGGTCCGGGCCTGGTCGGCGATGATGACCGCGTCCTTCGCGTCCGTCTTTGCCTCGCCTCGGTAGGCGCCCGAGGCGTGATGAACGACCCGGCCCGAGATGTAGAACAGCGGCTGCGCGTGGGAGCTGAGCAGCGTCTGCAGCAGCCCCGTTCCGCCGTGGTTGAGGTCCGTCGCCCACGCGACGTCGGTGCCACCCGGCAAGGAGGCGACGTCGCCCATCAGGGTCAGGATCGCTGACTCTCGGTTCTTGAAGCGCTGCGAGAGCAGCTTGGTTCCGTTGCCGTCGATGACGACGCAGTGGTGTTCGGTCTTGCCGGCGTCGATACCGGCCCAGAGTTGTGGCATGCAGGGTCCTTCCGTTGAGGGGTGCGGTGCGCGATGAACGACCTTGCCGGCATGTCCTTACGGGGCGATCTGGTCGCGTTTCTCAATGAGCGGTCCTGCCGTTGCGGGGTCCCGGGCGGCTAATCACGGCGTG
>NZ_PSVX01000112.1:0-3451 GCF_002932695.1 Rathayibacter sp. AY1D2
TGGACAGCAGCCGGCCGATCGGATCCTCCGGATCATGGACCGACCCCCCGATGCTGAGCTTCACCCCGCGGCGGGTCAGCTCATCAACGATGTCGCGAGCGTCTGTGATGGACCGCGCGAGCCGGTCGAGCTTCGTCACGAGCAGAGTCGATCCGGCGTCGCACGCAGCCAGCGCCTCCCGCAGCGCGGGACGCTCGCGGTTCCGGCCCGTCAGACCGGAATCGACGTAGATCCGATCGGATGGGACGCCGGCCGCCCGGAGTGCGTCGCGCTGCGCGGTCGCATCTTGCTTGTCGGTTGAGACGCGGGCGTATCCCACGAGAGCTGCCATGCGCTCAGTGTGTCAGTTGACGCCCCATCATCGGGCATTTCATCGGGCGGGTCTATTGCGACAAACAGCGCCGCGAGATTCCGGTCTCATGCGCGGCCATCCTGGGCGGACGGATGACGACCCTCTAACGGGACGGCCTGAGCAGTCGACCCGAGATGGCGATGCGGAAGAGCAGGGTTTAGCGATGGCGCACCCCGCTCCTGTGACTATGCCTTTCACTGGCATACGCTGCGTGCTCGCGCAGCCGAGCAAGGCGGGTCCTGCGTGCTGGGCAGGAAAACCGGTCACTCTCTACACTCGGGGCAGCGGCAGGGAGGGGGCCCGATGGCAACTGCGCCCGATCCTGCCTCGGCGATCGCGCACGCAGGCTTGGCGGGTATCGCAGTCGGCGCCGTCGCCTTCGCCGGATCGCTCCTCGCCGTGCCGTTGCTGTACGCCGGGTACGCCGGTCTGGCCGCGTTCGTCCTCCTGCCGCTCATCGCCACTGCGCTCCTGCTGATCGTGTCCCGGGCCGTCACGGGTCGCCTGCATGCCGGCGCAAATCTCGTGCTCGGTGCGCTGCTGACTCTTGCGACACTCGCCGCCGTGGTCACACCGCTCGTGACCGATGCCCCGCCGCTCCCGGCTCCCCTCCTCGCCGCCCTTCCGCTGCTGCTCGGCGCCGTGGCGGCATTCGGGTCGCTCGTCGTCCATCCGGGTCGCGCCCGAATCGTTGGAGCCGTGGCGACCGTAGCCCTCCTCGCGACAGTGGCATCGCCCGTGGTGCAGACGGTGCTCGGGCGGTCCGCTGCCGCGCGCGCTTCACAGGAGGCGGAGTACGAAGCGCGGCTCGATTCGTCCGTCGTGCCGTTCGAGTCCGATCGGCTCACGACGACGGCAGTCGTCATCGGGCAGTACGAGTCCTCCATCCGGGCGTCGGAGGATCCTCTCGCGCGACAGGACACCGACTACCTTCCCGACCCGGGCGACATCACGATCCTCACGAACCGCTTCAACCCGGAGTTCTCGCTCGAGAGCCAGGTCTGCAGCCTGTACACGAATCCCGAGCTGGCGGGGACAGCGGGGAACACCTGCGACCGTCGGGACGACGGCGTCTGGGTGCTCGAGGTGGATGGCTCCCCGATGCTCGCCCGACTCATCGACAACGCCGTGGTCTCCGTGGCAGGCGCGGACCAGGAGCGACTGGAGGAGTTGCTCGCCGCGGTGGTGCCGATGGAGCAGGACGAGTACGAGCGCCGGCTCCGCCTCGCCTTCGAACGGGATCTGCGCGCATAGACACCCGTCGTACCGTCGACCACCTCATGCAGCGCCTGCCCCCAGTGCAAATACCGTCGCGACCCGTTACCAACTAGGAGAACCCGTGTTTCTAGCGTTCCTCGCCGGCGCTCCCGCCGTGATCGGGATCCTCTGGCTCGTCAACCTCTCAGGCGACGGGTCCGAAGAAAAGGTGCGGCAAGACACCTGCATCGGCGCCCTCGTCGCCAGCCTGCTGTTCATCGTCGGAGCCGTCATCTAATGGTTCAGGCCCGTGGATATGAGCAACGATGCTCAGGGGTCCTTCGGCGCTTCCGCCTTCGCCGTCGCCGCGCTGCTCGCCAGCGGCATCATCGGCCTCCTCCTCACCCTCATCCTCTGGCTCACGATGCCAGGAAGGGTAGGCGCGGAGCGCGACTAACGCCCGGTCGTTGCTCGAACGACGATTCGATCGGAAGGCTTTCCCACCACTGGCTCCGCAGAGACCCCTCGGCACGGTGATGAGAATCGCGCCCTGCGTAGGCTGAGCGACAGTTCGACGGACGGAGCAGCACGAACCATGACAGACACGAACGCGATCGGTCGGCTTTCGGCCGTGGTCGCTGCGACCGGGCTCGTTCTCGCCCTGGCCGGCTGCACGGCACCCCTCGATGGAACCTCCGTCGCCAGTCCCTCGGCGACGTCCGCCGCTCCCAGCCTTCCTACGAGCACTCCCACGGACGATTCTGATGCAACAGACTCTCCCGCCGCCCAGTCGCTTCTGGAGCAGCTACCTATCCGTACAGCACTCGAGAGCGTGTCCAACGACGCGAGCGGTGATCTGCTGATCGAGGAGCGAGATGACGGGACAGTGTGGCTGTCTCTCAGTGGGCTGAGCCTGACCAGAGCAACCGAACCGCGGGTCTTCGTCACGAGCGCTCCGCTCGAGGACAACGACGGCGAGTTGAGGTTCCCTGTGGACGTAGGGAGCGAAGTCGGCTCGCTGACAGCAGATGCTGACCAAGAGCTGCAGATCTTCGATCCCGAAACGATCGGCAACATCGAGAGCATCCTGATCCTCGGTGTCGGTGATCCTGGCATCCGACAGCTTGCAGCCGCTCGAGTGTCGCCCTCCAGCACGGAACAGTGACGCCGCAGCGCCGCGAACGGAGGCCATCGCCAGGCACCGGCACCGGCCTTCGCGTGGAGAGCACGCTCGCCGCGCTCTCCTACGAGGTGACCCGCGTCATGAGCAGCTCCTGCAAAAACGGGCAGCACCCATTCGACCCGCTCCTTCGGCCGACGGGGCACGAGGGAACGCCGGATGCCTGATCCCAGCGCGATTATCCTGGTGCCCTTAGCCATCATCTGGTTCTTCGTGACCTACTGGCCGATCATCTCCGTGGTGTTCGTCGTCCTTTTCGTCATCGTCGGGTTCGTGGTCCTCATGCGCCGTGAGGCGCAACGCGGCGGCAGATAGGAACTGCGCGACACATCCCCGAAGGTCGCCGCGCTGAAACTTCGTGTCCAATGGCGCGGTGCGGTCGAGGATCACCTGCGCGATCCGCGCCCGCCGAACGATCCCCATACGGAACGGATGCGGCGCCCGTTCCGTGGTCCGTGTCACGCCGGCGGTGCACCGCGCTTCGCGCGCGTGGTTAGGGGATGAACTCTTGGGACCAGTAATCGGCCCGCACCTTCAGGAGAGGTCCCTCTATGGCGGAACTGACCGTGATGGTGCGCGGGTCCCAGAGCGTTCCTGCGATGCGCGCTTGCGGCGTCGTTCCAAGCTCGCTCGACAGCTGCTCGGGAGTCATCGCGTCGGGCGGGCGCACCGAGAACAGCCGCCAGCATCCACCGGAGGCGCACTCGACGGTCTCGCTGACG
>NZ_PSVX01000113.1:0-3244 GCF_002932695.1 Rathayibacter sp. AY1D2
TCCGACGCGGACGTGTCCGACGAGGACGCCTTCGACGCGTTCTTCGCTCCCCTACGCGACGACGATGCCGACGGCTCCGGCTCCGGCTCCGACGCCTCCACCGATGCCGGCCGCACCGAGGTGCACCGCCGCGGGGCGGACTCCGTGCGCCCGGTCCTGCCGCACACCGACCCTCCCGCCGACCTTCCGACCGCCCCCGCCGGGCTGCGCAGCGCCCACCGGCCGGACGACGAGCCCGATGTCGGATCCTCGACCGACGTCGACCCGGCGGGCCGCTCCGGCGTCCCCTCCCCCGCCGACGGACGCCCGGTCGGCGCCACCCCGCCGACTCCGCGCGAGCCGACTCCGCCCGCCGTCTACGAGTGGCCCGACCCGCGCGGGGACTGGGACCAGCCGCCCGTGTGGGAGCAGGTCGTCGCTCCGCAGGACGAGCCCGACGAGGACGGCGGCGACGAGGAGCTGTGGCGCGAGACCGCCGGCGCCTACTCGTGGAACCTCGAGCCGGCCGCCGAGCCCGCCGACCGCGCCGAGCCCGCGCCCTTCCGCACCGCTCCCGCGGCCGCCCACGTCAACGCCGCTCCGCCGCGGAAGCGCCGCTCCGCCCGGTCCCGACCCGAGAGCCGCGAACGCGACTCGGCGCCCGCCGCAGCGCCCGCGTGGCGCACGCTCAGCCGACGCCGGCTCCTGATCGGCCTGATCGCGGCGGGTACGGTGATCCTCCTCGCCGGGCTCTTCGCGATCGGCATCGCCGTCGGGAGCGCCGGCGGCCGAGCAGAGCCGCAGGCCGTCCCGGTCGTCAGCGAGACGCCCACGGCGGAGCCGACCCCCTCGCCCACGCCGACCGCGACCCTCCCGACCGTCGGACCGCTGCCCGTCGGCACCTGGGCCTGGAGCGCGCTCCTCGGCGGCGAGTGCGTCGAGCCCTTCGACTCCGTCTGGGCGGAGGAGTTCACCGTCGTGGACTGCGCGGGGGCCCACTCCGCCCAGCTCGTCTCCACCGCGGAGCTGACCGATGCGGCGTTCCCCGGCCAGGACGCCCTGGCCGTCACCGTCTCCTCGCTCTGCCAGGCGCAGGGCGTCGTGGACGTCGCCGCGGCCGAGACCTACGGCGACGTGCAGGTCGCCGGTGCGTTCCCCGTCACCCAGGAGCAGTGGGACGCGGGCGAGCGCAGCTACTACTGCTTCGTCGACCGGGCGGGCGGCGGCGAGCTGACCGGCTCCCTCGCCGGCACTCCCGCGGCCTGACGCGCGCCGTCCCTCAGGCTTCGGGGGACGCCGCCGGGCACCGGCCCGGTGCACCCGGCCGAGCCGCGGAGCGCCCAGTAGGATCGCTCGTCGTGCAGGAGAACGAGGCGACCCCCGCGACCGGACCCACCGCCTCCGTGGAGCTCACCACGAACGGCGTCGGCCCCTGGCAGGGCGAGCGGCCCGAGGACGACCGCCTCGACCCGGAGCTGCTGGAGCGTGGCGACGCGCGCAACGTGGTCGACCGCTTCCGCTACTGGCGGATGGACGCGATCGTCGCGGAGCTCGACCGCACGCGGCACCCGTTCCACGTCGCGATCGAGAACTGGCAGCACGACATGAACATCGGCTCGATCGTCCGCAGCGCGAACGCGTTCGGCGCGGAGGGCGTCCACATCGTCGGCCGGCGGCGGTGGAACAAGCGCGGCGCGATGGTCACCGACCGCTACCAGCACGTCCAGCACCACGAGACGGTGGCCGACCTCGTGCAGTGGGCCGCGGAGGCGGACGTGCCCCTCCTCGCCGTCGACAACGTCCCGGGCTGCGTGCCGCTCGAGACCTACCGGCTCCCCGAGCGCTGCCTCCTGCTGTTCGGGCAGGAGGGACCCGGCCTCTCGGAGGAGGCGATCGCCGCCTCGGAGGCCGTGCTCGAGATCACGCAGTTCGGCTCGACCCGGTCGATCAACGCCTCGGCGGCGGCAGCCGTCGCGATGCACGCCTGGGTGCTGCAGCACGTCCGCTTCTGACCCCCGCGAGCCGCGGTGCCGTGTCAGGAACCGGCGCCCGGCCCGCTGCCGGGACTCAGACCGCTGAATCCGGCGGGAACTCCGACTCCAGCGGCTCCGACGACAGGAGCTCGTGCACCCCGCTCAGCACCTCGTCCGGGCGGAACGGGTAGCGCTCGATCTCGGCCTCGTCGCTGATCCCCGTCAGCACCAGCACGGTGTGCAGGCCCGCCTCGATGCCCGCGACGATGTCGGTGTCCATCCGGTCGCCGATCATCCCGGTGTTCTCGCTGTGCGCGCCGATCTTGTTCATCGCCGAGCGGAACATCATCGGGTTCGGCTTGCCGACGACGTACGGATCCTTGCCCGTCGCCTTCGTGATGAGCGCCGCGATCGCCCCCGTCGCCGGGAGCACGCCCTCGGCGCTCGGCCCCGTCGCATCGGGATTGGTGACGATGAAGCGCGCACCCGCGACGATCAGGCGGATCGCCTTCGTGATCGCCTCGAAGCTGTAGTTGCGGGTCTCGCCCACGACCACGTAGTCCGGCGCCGTCTCCGTCATGATGAAGCCCGCCTCGTGCAGCGCGGTGGTGATCCCCGCCTCGCCGATCACGAACGCGCTCCCGCCCGGCTTCTGCGACGCGCAGAAGTCCGCCGTCGCCAGAGCGCTCGTCCAGATCCGCTCCTCCGGCACGTGCAGCCCCGACCCGCGCAGCCGCGCCGCCAGATCCCGCGGCGTGAAGATCGAGTTGTTCGTCAGCACCAGGAACGGCGTGCCCGAATCGGTCCACTCCTGGATCAGCTCGGGCGCGCCGGGGAGCGCCTTGTTCTCGTGCACCAGCACGCCGTCCATGTCCGTGAGCCAGGCCTCGACTTCACTGCGGTTCGTCGCCATGGGTCGATGCTATCGGCGGCACCCCCGCGCACGACGGCGACGACCGGCGAACCGCCCGGCTCCCTCCGCTGACGCCCCTGTGGAGGGACGACCGTCGTGCGCCGGACGGCCGGACCCCGGACCCGCACAGCCGCGAGCGGGATAGCCTGGGAGGCATGAGTGGCGAGAACCTGCTGGGCCCCGAACCGACCCTCCTCCCCGACGAGCCCGCGGTCACCGCGGCCCTCGCGAAGCACGCGAACCCGGGAGCCGTCGAATTCGCCGCCCTCGCCGCCGCCCACCCGCGCTCCCCGCTGGCCTGGGCACTGCTCGCCGACAGCGTCTGGGGCATCGACGCGGCCCTCCCCTCCTACGCCTACGCCCGCGTCGGCTACCACCG
>NZ_PSVX01000114.1:0-3116 GCF_002932695.1 Rathayibacter sp. AY1D2
GCCGGTGCCGAGATCCGGGCCGACTCGTTCGTGCACGGGATCGAGCTGGACGCCGCGGGACGCGTGTGCGCCGTGGTCTACACGAGCGGCGGAGTGGAGCACCGGCAGCGCTGCTCCACCCTGTTCCTCTGCGCGGGCGGCGTCGAGACGCCCCGGCTCCTCCTGCACACCGGCATCGCGAACAGCAGCGGCCAGGTGGGCCGGAACTTCCTGGCGCACGGGGCGACCCAGGTCTGGGGCACCTTCGAGAACGAGATGCGCGGCTACCGCGGCTACCCCTCCTCGGTGATCACCGAGGACACCGTCCGCCCGGCCGACGCCGACTTCGCGGGCGGCTACCTGATCCAGAGCCTCGGAGTGATGCCGCTGACCTACGCGACGACGCTCGCCCGTGGCGCGGGACTCTGGGGCCGCGATCTGATGGACGCGCTCGACGGCTACCGCTTCGCGGCTGGCGTCGGGATCAACGCGGAGTGCCTGCCCGCCGACGGCAATCGGCTGGAGCTGACCGACGAGCTGGACGAGCACGGGGTGCCGAAGGCGCGCATCACGTTCTCGGCGGGCGCCAACGAGGAGGCGATCGACCGGCACGCGATCCGGACGATGACCGCGATCGTGGAGGCGGCCGGCGCGACGAGCACGCGGGTGATGGCGCGCACGGCGCACACGCTCGGCACCGTGCGGATGGGCACCGACGCGGGCGACGCCGTGATCGACGCGGACGGCCGCAGCTTCGACGTGCCGAACCTCTGGGTGTGCGACAACTCGGTGTTCCCGAGCGCGCTGATCGCGAACCCGGCGCTCGCGACGATGGCGCTCTCGCTGCGGACGGCGGACCGCTTCCTGGCGGCGTAGCGTCGTGGCGGCGGGACGGCTGCGGTGCGGCTGCGGGGCGGGACGACGGGCGAGGTGCTCCTCCGCGTCGCCGACTGACCGCGCGTGCCCGCCTGGACTGCTCGCCCGGACTGCGCACCCCGCCGGAGCAGCCGCGGGGCGGTGCGGGGCGACAGCGCAGTCAGTCCCGATTCGCGCTGCCCGAACGGCGGGCCGACGCGACGGCGTGTGACGGCGGTACGGCGCGCGCTGAGCCGCCGAGGTGCTGGATCGTGGTGCCGAACGGCGGCATGCCGCACCGCGGCGGCACGGCCCTGGTGTCGGCACGGCGTCAGGCGACGGTGCGGCCCCGGTGACGGTCCGCGCCTCAGCGGCAGTGGTGCGGCGGTGGTGCGACGGTGCGGCCGCGTGAACCCGAGCGAAGGCGCAGATCCGAGCGTCAGCGGCGCGGCGGTAGGTCGCTGAGCACTCGCCTCCGAGCGACAGCACGGCCCGATCACCAGTGCGAACCCGCGCAATGCGCCGAACCCGCCCGACGGCCGATTCCCTCAGGGGTGCACGGCAGCATGGCAGAACGCAGAACGTCAGCACGTCAGCACGTCAGCACGTCAGCACGGCAGCGTGTCAGAACGGCGGCGGCCGGTCCGCGAACCTCGGGGTCGCGGGCGGGCCTGGACGGAGCCGTTCCTCGAGGCCCGGCGGGCGCGTGGTGATGCGGCGGCCGGTGGGGGTGGTCCAGTCGGCGGTGCCGTCGGGGTGGAGGACGTAGGTCCAGCGGTCGCCGTGCCGCACGTGGTGATGGGCGACGCAGAGGCTGGCGAGGTTGGCGGGGTCGGTGCCGCCGCCGTTTCGCCACTCGACGACGTGGTCGGCCTCGGAGCCCGCGGCGGAGCGGGTGCAGCCGGGGAAGCGGCAGGTCACGTCGCGGAGCTGGAGGAGGAGCCGCAGCTCGCGGTGCGGCAGTCGGCGTGTGCGCCCGACCGAGAGGACGGCGCCCGTCCGGGGCTCGGTCAGCACGCGGGTGACGGTCGCGGGGACGAGGCTCCGGGCGACGTCTGCCGGGATCGGGCCGTAGCCGTCGAGCTCGGCGGAGGCGTCGTCGGCGCCGGACGCGGTGCTCGCCGACAGGGTGACCCGCACCTCGGCGCGCACGCCGGTGACGAGGGTCGGAACGGGCCGGTCGGCACCGACCGGGTCGGGCACCGTGCCGATGACGTCCGCCTCGCAGAGGAGGTCGGCCAGAGCGTCGGCTCGCAGCTGGGCGAGGGTCCGCTCGTCGCCCGCTCCGGAGATCGCGTCGACGTCGCACGCCCCGGTCGTCCCGCTCGCCTCCGCCCTGCAGGAGCCCGCATCCGTGGCGGCAGGCGGCTCCGCCCCCGCCGGCCCCTCGGCGCCGTCGCGGAGGATCCGGGCGATCCGGTCGAGGCGGCTGTACGCCCCCACGGCGACCGGGGCGGGGAGGAGGGCGCAGAGCGTCGCCATGCCGTCGACCTCGGGGGTCAGCCAGACCGCACGGTCCTCGCGTGCACGTCGGTGGCGCTCGGCGAGGGGCTGCTCGTGGAGCTCCTCCCGCAGCCGCGCCAGAGCGCGCCGCAGCTGGGTCGGCGTGGTGCGGGCCGCGAGCTCGGCCGCCCGCGTATCGAACGCGGCGCGGGAGCCCGGAGGCAGGGTGGCCGCGACGGCGCAGACGACCTGGCCCGCCTCCCACCGCAGGCGCGCCCCGGCGAGGGCGGCGCGGGTGGCCGGCAGGTCTTCGACGAGGAGGCGCGCGTGGTCGAGCTCGCGGGAGGCGACCCGCTCGGAGACTCCGAGGGCGACGGCGAACTCCGCACGGATCGACCGCTCGGCGAGGTCGCTCGACGCGTGGGACGCCGAGCCGCGGGCGAACGACTCCGGACGCTCGAGCGCGGCCCGGTGCCCGGCGTGCAGCTCCTCGGCCGCGGCCAGGAGCAGCGGGGACGCCGAGCGGGCCAGCGCCGCGGCTCGGTCGCCGCGAGCACGCACCTCGCTGAGCACCGCCTCCGCTGCTGTCGACCCGCTGATCATCGTCATACGTGTATTCAATCAGCGACCACCGACACGGAAGCGACGGATCGTCATATCCGTGGAGAACCGGCGTGAGGCCCTCCTGTGGAGGGAGGGATCACCGCAGCCGACGCCGCACATCCCCGCCGTCCTCGGGGCGGCGCGCGCAGGACACCGGCGCAACACCCCGCCACACGCACCGCCACACGCCCCCCGCTCACGCGAACCGCACCGTCACACGCCCCCGCACACCCGAA
>NZ_PSVX01000115.1:0-2987 GCF_002932695.1 Rathayibacter sp. AY1D2
TGAACGACCTTGCCGGCATGTCCTTACGGGGCGATCTGGTCGCGTTTCTCAATGAGCGGTCCTGCCGTTGCGGGGTCCCGGGCGGCTAATCACGGCGTGCCATCAGTCGGCTGAAGGCGGTCAGCCATACCCGGGACCCCTGGCGCGTTCCGGAGCCTACAACTGCCCCGGATCCACGGAAATAACGGTAAGGAAGGTGGTCGAGGAGAAGCGTCCTGATGGCGATTACACGATCTCCACCTATGAGGACGGATCCGTCAGTGTCGTCCGCATCGGAGGAGAAGGCGCCGACGTGAAGACGCGCGGCATCAGCGAGTGCTCCGTGAGCGGGTCCGCGCGGAACGGCTGCAAGATCGACACCTGGGTCGGACTGGTGAGCATGAGCTTCTACACCTCCTACAACCTGTCGAGCAACACGGTGACCGCCAACCCGTGGGGCCCGGCCTGGACGATCGGGGGAGCCTGTGGCTCGTCGCTCAACTACCTCGGCCGACCGCTCGCCAACCGCGCGCAGATGCTCATCAACGCGCAGATGTGCGGCGTCCCCTACAACACGACCTTCGAGTTGCGCCTGACGGTCTCCGGAGGAGCCGCGACGGTGAGCTGGAGCTGACGAGCAGAGCTCATCCGGCTCACTCCAACGCGCTGTGCGCCCGCCGCGTCCTCACGAAGCGGGCGCACAGTCGCGTCCCGAGAACAAGGCTGGTGCCACCCCCGACCAGCCACGCACCAGCCAGGACCGTCCACGTCGTCATACCGGAACTCGGCATCGCCGACAGCCAGTAGTACAGCCCGATCGCCCCGCCGACCACCACGGCAGCGACGACGGGGATCACCAGCGCCCTCCTCTTCTGCGAGACGGTCCAGGACGAGCAGAGGAGAATCGCGACGGCGCCGAGGAGCCAGCCGAATCCGGGAATCACCAGCCAGCCGAAGGCGAAGACCAGCGAGGCGACGACGGCGAACCAGGGGCGGTCGAAGATCGACCCGCCGCCCCCAGCGAGCGATCCGCCGGCGGCCTGCGCGATCCGAGAGGGACTTCCCAGTTCATCGATCCGCTCACGGGCGGCATCGTCGTCGAGGCCGTCCAGCTCTTCCGCGATCCCGCTCCAGATCTCACTCCGGAGGTCGGCGGGCACGCCGGACAATGCGATCCTCAGCTCCTCGAGGTAGCGCGCCGCCGCCGGCGATGTCGTCGTGCTCATGACGTTCCCCTTCCGATCGTCTCGTTCACCTGCCCGACGAAGGACGGCCACTCCGCCCTGAACCGCCCGAGCTCGACCTTCCCCACGTCGGTCAACGAGTAGTACTTCCGAGCCGGACCCTGCGCACTCGGGACGACGACTGCGGTGATCGAGCCTCGGTCCCGCAGCCGACCCAGGAGCGGGTACAGGGTGCCGATGCTCCCGATCACACCGACCTCCTGCAAGCGCGTGGACAGCTCCCACCCGTACATGGGAACGGTGTCGAGCAGCCCCAGGATGCAGAACTCGGCTACGCCCTTTCGAAGCTGTGCCCCGACTCCATCTATCATGCGTGACAGCATACAGGTATGCCCGGAGTGGCGCCATACGACCGCGACGTCGGCGCGGTCGAGCCGAGCCCCGTCTGACCTCGGCACCGAGAGCGCCGCGACACTCCCGCGCAGCCGGCGATCCATCCGGTCGCCCCGACGCGGTCAGTGGCGCAGAGGTTCCGCTCCCCGGCGACGTCCGCCGTGCCGATGGCCGGCAGGGGTGGAGCCGGATCGACGACCACGTCGCCTCCCTCCCCGCGGTCGACCGCGTCTTCCTGGTCGGCGCGGGCGGATCGCTGATGGGCGTCCAGGCCGCTCAGTACCTGCTCGACACGGCCGCGATCACGCCCGCCGCCTCCTACAACTCGGACGAGTTCTTCTTCCGCGCGCCCGCCTCGGTCGGCCCCGGCGCCCTCGTCGTCGTGCTCTCGGGCACCGGCGAGACCCCCGAGACCGTGCGGGCCGGCGAGTGGGCGCAGGAGCGCGGCGCCGCCGTGGTCGGAGTGACCCTCAAGCAGGAGGGACCGCTCGCGCTCGCCCTCGACACCGCCTTCGTCGCGCAGACCGGTCAGGGCACGCAGCTCGTGCTGCAGCTGCTCGCGCTCGCGGTCCTGCGCCGCGACGGGGTGGACGTGACGGATCGGCTCGAGGCGCTGCGCGCCCTGCCGTCCGCGATGGTCGCCACGGTCGCCGCCTTCGAGCCGAGGGCCGAGGAGCTGGCCGCCGCGATGAAGGACGTCCCCGTGACCTACCTCGTCACCTCCGGGTCGCTCATGGGCCCCGGTCAGACCTTCACCTCCTGCTACCTGCAGGAGATGCAGTGGATGCACGCCGCGACGATCAACGCGGACGAGTTCTTCCAGGGCCCCTTCGAGGTCTTCGACGGCGAGACGCAGAGCCTCGTCCTCCTCGCCGAGGACGCGACGCGGCCGATGGGCGAGCGCGCCCGGAGCTTCCTCGACCAGTACAGCGGGACGACCCACTACGTCGACTCCCGCGACCTCGAGCTGCCCGGCATCGCGGCGCCCCAGCGCGCCTTCGTCGCACCGCTCGTGTACTCGACGCTGGTCTCCCGGCTCGCCGCCCACTGGGCCGCGGCCCGGGGCTGCGCGCTGGAGGGACGCCGCTACATGTGGCAGTTCGCCTACTGAGCAGCACCGGGACCGGGAGACGGGGGCGACTGCGGTCGCCCCGCCTCCCGCCCTGCGCTCACCCCGCGACCGTCAGCGACACCTCGACCGCCACGTCCTCCGGCCCCTCCCCCAGCACCGTCTGCCGCACCTCGACCCCGTCGAGCCGCAGACCGCGGTCTCCGGCGGCGTCGAAGAGCGCGACGATCGCCGGATGCAGGGTCCCCTCGGGCAGTTCCTCCCCGTCGCGGGGGCGCCAGGTGGCGACCAGCTCGGTGCGCGCCGGGAGGATCGCGGCGAGATCGGCGAGGTCGCCCTCCGCCTCCGCCGACGTCGGCCAG
>NZ_PSVX01000116.1:0-2903 GCF_002932695.1 Rathayibacter sp. AY1D2
CGCCTCAGGGCAGGTTCGCGCCAGAGCGGCCTCGAGCGGCGTGCCCCGTCGCGGAGCAGGCGACTCTGTCGGAGCGGCACGGGCATCCTCCCGCGCCTCTCACCCGACTCTGCCCCCGAAACCAAGGGGTGCACGATGACAGAAGGACTCCGATGCAGAACGAAGACACCAGCACGCCGACCGGCGCCCCCGATCGTCTGACCCAGCGCCGAACCGTGGTGAAGGGCGCCGCATGGGCGATTCCTGTTGTGGCCGCCTCGATCGCCGCTCCGATGGCGTCGGCCTCGACCGCCCCCCAGTGCGCCCTGCAGGACGCGCAGCGCATCGACGCCACCTCGACCACCGCGCTCGCGGCCCGGACGATCCCCGTGCCCGCGGGAACCCAGTGGGTCCGCTTCACGGCGGTCGGCGGAGACGGCGGCGGCGTCCGCACCGGGTCGGACGTCACCAGCGCCGGTGCGCGGGTGACGGGCACCATCCCCGTCGACGCGCTCGGCGGAGCGTCCGAGATCGTCATCACCGCGGGCTCGGGCGGCAGCAACCAGGCCGGCGGCCGGGGGCTCGGCAACGGCGGGGCTCCGGGCACTCCGGGCTACATCGGCTCCGGAGGAGGGGGCGGGGCCAGCGGGATCACCGCCGCGGGCTCCCTGCTCGTCATCGCGGGCGGCGGCGGCGGTAGCGCCGCCGGCTTCACCTCGAACGACTTCACCCGGTCCGCCCGCGTCGGGCCGAACGCGGGGTCCGGCGGTCCCGTCGGCGGCTCCGGCTACGACAGCGCCGTCTCGCGCGCGGACAGCAGCACCGGCTCCACCGAGCAGGCCCCGAGCACCGGTGGAAGCCAGACCGGGCCGGGGCAGCCCGGTGTGACGACGGTGAACGTGACCGAGTCGGTTCTCGGCAGCCCGGGCTCCGGGCGCGACGGCGGTGCCGGCGCAGCGAGGACGAACGCGAGCCGCCAGGTGACCTATGCGTCCGGTGGCGGTGGCGGCGGCTACTTCGGCGGTGCCGGCGGCGGCACCTCCCTGTGGGTGCGGGGTGGCGGCTCCTACGCGGCCAACGCGTCGACGGGCGCAGGAGGCAGCAGCTTCGCCGCGTCCGGCGTGACCGTCGAGAACTCCGACGTCGACACCCGTTCGCAGACGATGGGCTACGTGGAGGTCGCCTTCTTCGTCTGCGAGTAGCGCCTCCCCGAAGGCCAGCTGAGCCTCCGTGGTCGCCCGCTCCGGCGTGCGACCACGGAGGCTCGTCGTCGTCACCGTCCGCTCCACGTCGTCCCCGTCCTCCTGATGTCCCATCACCATATCAGTATGGGAAGGAAGACACCAGCCCTCACTCCTCCTGCGGCTCCGCGCCGTCGTGCTGCAGGCGCACCAGGACGCGGCGGAGGTGCATGGCCGCGAGGACACCGGGACCGAGGGTCCGGGAGGTCGCGGCGGTCCGCTCGTCGACGACCTGCACGAGGTGCCGGATCGCACGGGCCGCGCCTCCGATCGCCCGGTGGGTCGCGGGAGAGCCCGGGTCGTCGCGGTCGATCGCGTCAGCGACCGCCCGGCAGGCCTCGCTCAGCGGCGGGCCGAGCGCCGGATCGAACGGGAGCGCGCCCGGCCGCTCCCAGATGGTGTCCGCGAGGGCGCCGCTCAGATCGCGGACGTGGAAGAGGATCGCGTCGAGCGTCTCGAGGCGGAGGTGGTCGGGTCGGGAGTCGCGCCGGTGCAGCAGTGCGCGCGGGTTGCCCTTGCGGCTCTCGTCCGCGTCCGCGAGGGCCGCGCGGACCTCCTCCGCCGTCCGGGCCAGCTCCTCGCCGTTGCGCGCCCACGCCTCGTGCTCGGGCGGCCACGTCTCCTCGAGCGCGGCGGCCAGCTGGCGCAGGTGCTCCGCGAGCTCGCGCTGGAACGCGTCGACCCGGGCGGAGGCCGCCTCGACGGTGAGCCCGGGGGCGACGACCACGTTCACCAGCAGCCCCACCACCACGCCCACCGCCATCTGCACGAGGTAGCCGAGGGAGTAGTCCTCGGCGTCGGCCCCGCCGATGATGAGCACGAAGAGGGCCGCCATCGGCACGTACTCGCGGCCCGCGCCGAACCACCCCGTCCCCGAGAGGACCACGCCGATCCCGACGACGAGCGGGATCGTCCACCAGGTCGGTCCGACGGTGACGACCACGAGGGCGGCGAGCCCGATCCCCGCCGCCAGGCCGAGCAGGGTCTGCAGTCCGGTGCGGACCGAGCCCATCAGGGTCGGGTACATGCTGACCAGGGCGCCGAGCGGCGCGTAGTACGGGTACTGCTCCGCGACTCCGGGAGCGAGCGGCGCGACGGCCCAGGCGATGCCGACCGCCAGCGCCGTCTTGAGAGCGAGCATCAAGCGCGAGCCGGTGACCGCCTCCCGCCAGGCGAGGGCGGCGCGGGACGTCCGGGTGCGGGGCATCCCGGCACCCTAGGCGAGGGGCGCGGCCCGTCTCTCCCCTCTTGACAGCGGCGGCGGAGGCCCGAGCGACGGTGGAGGGCCGAGGGCGGCGGCTCGGGACGGCGGTGCTGATCACGACTCACGACGAACGTCCGATCCGGCCCACGTCGCCTGCGCCGTTCCACGGGGCGCCGCGGATCCTTCCTCCGTGACGAAAGCGACCGCGCGGACCGCAGGCGCCGTGAAGTGATGCCACCCCCGCTCACGGGGGCCGTTGAGTTTGCGCAGACGCCCTGTTACCGTGAACAAACCGTGCAGCTGGCGGCGTCGGAGGCCTCGAGGTGGAGGTCGCGCCGGATCCTGCGAGTCACGGCGAGCTCTTCTCCGAGGTCCACCGGGCCTCTCCCCTTGGCGCCCTCCGGCGCCTCTCCGCAGCCCCCCCGCCCCCGGGGGCGGGGGGGCTGCGGAGAGGCGCCGGAGGGCGCCAAGGGGAGAGG
>NZ_PSVX01000117.1:0-2685 GCF_002932695.1 Rathayibacter sp. AY1D2
GCCGCCTCGTCCACGAGGCCGGCGGACAGGTGTACGTGGACGGCGCGAACCTCAACGCGCTCCTCGGCTTCGCCCGCTTCGGAGACTTCGGCGGCGACGTCTCGCACCTCAACCTGCACAAGACGTTCTGCATCCCGCACGGTGGAGGCGGTCCCGGCGTCGGTCCCGTCGCCGCGAAGGCGCACCTCGCGCCGTTCCTGCCCGGCCACCCGCTCGCGCAGCGGCTCGAGCACGGCGTGGGCACGCAGGGCGAGCGGATCGTCCACGGCGGCGCACCGGTGTCGGCAGCTCCCTACGGCAGCCCCGGCATCCTGCCGATCTCGTGGGCGTACGCCCGGATGATGGGCGAGGAGGGCCTGCGGGCCGCGACCGGGGCGGCCGTCCTCTCGGCCAACTACGTCGCCGCGCGCCTCCGCGAGCACTACCCGGTGCTCTACACGGGGGACAACGGGCTCGTCGCCCACGAGTGCATCCTCGACATCCGCCCGCTGACGGCGGCGACCGGAGTGACCGTGGACGACGTCGCCAAGCGCCTCGTCGACTACGGCTTCCACGCGCCGACCATGAGCTTCCCCGTCGCCGGGACCCTGATGGTCGAGCCGACGGAGAGCGAGGACCTCGCCGAGATCGACCGCTTCATCGACGCGATGATCGGGATCCGGGCCGAGGCCGACCGCGTCGGCGCGGGGGAGTGGCCGGTTGACGACAACCCGCTGCGCGGCGCCCCGCACACCGCCGAGTGCCTGACGGCCGAGGAGTGGACGCACCCGTACAGCCGCGAGGAGGCCGTCTACCCGGTCCGCTCGCTGGTGCGCGGCAAGTACTGGCCGCCGGTCCGCCGGATCGACCAGGCCTACGGCGACCGCAACCTCGTCTGCGCCTGCCCGCCCATCGAGGCCTTCGCCTGATCCGCCCGCACGCGCTCGTCCGCAACCGAGGGTGAGAGAGCAGGAACGGAGCCCCGAGCCCGTCCTCGGCTCTCCGACCCTCGGTTGCGGGCACCGTCGGTCCCTCACAGGCGCGGAGTGGGGCGCAGTCCTCCCGATCCGGGGGGAACGGCGCACGGCGACTCCGATGCACGAGGGAGCCCGACCGTGTGGAACGCGTGGTGGAGGTGCTGGCAGGCAGGGCTCGACGGAGTAGTGACGAGCGAGCAGCTCCACCGTGCGGGCGTCACGCCGCGGCAGTGGAGAGCCGCGGCGCGGTCCTGCGGCTCCTCGGATGCGATCGGTCCGACGTCACGTCCGCGGAGCCGGCGGCGCGAACAGCTCGGGCCAGAGGGCGACGGCCAACGGGTACCCGACGAACGAGACGATGTCGATGATCGAGTGGGCGATCACCAGGGGCAGGGTGCGGCCGAAGCGCTGGTAGAACAGTCCGAACACCAGGCCCATGACCACGTTCCCGATGAAGGGCCCGATGCCCTGGTACAGGTGGTAGCTGCCCCGGAGCAGCGCACTGGTCACCAGGATCCGCCACCGCCCCCAGCCCAGATCGCCCAGGCGGGCGAAGAGGTACCCGATCACGACGACCTCCTCCTGCACTCCCGCCCGGATCGCGGAGAGCACGAGCACCGGCACCGTCCACCAGTACGCGTCCAGCGGCGAGGCCACCACCGCCACGGTGATGCCCAGCGCGCGTCCGACGGCGTACAGCGCGATGCCCGGCGCGCCGATCGCCACCGCGAGGACGGTCCCGGTCCCCAGGTCCGCGAACGGCCGGCGCAGGTCGAGCCCCAGGCGCCCGAGCGGACGGCCCGAGCTCTGCCAGAGCAGGAACGCGCAGAGGGCCACCGGCACCAGGTCGAAGAAGAGCGCGAGCAGCTGGTAGACGAGGTCGAAGCCCGGGCGGTCGCTGAGGGCGCCGTTGATCGTCGCGGTCTGGTCGGCCAGTGCGGTCGAGCGGGTGAGCCGGTTGGCGATGGAGACCACCGAGTAGACCGCGGAGGCGCCCAGCGAGAGCCCGAGGACCAGCAGGATCTCGATGCGGATCCGGCGCCGTCCGGGCGCGGATCCTGACAGGTCGGTGGACACTCCGTGCGTCTCCTCTGAAGTCGATGTGTTGCGCGACGGCCGCCCGGTACGCACGTTTCGTGCAGAACAGCGCAAGGATTCCACCTCCCGGTTACCGCTGTGTAACGGTTGCCACATGCTTTTGTGCAGATAGCGGGCGAATACATAGTCTCGTTGAAGGCATCCGCGCGACGGCCACCAGTCTCGTGCGCCGCCGCCGTCGCCACGCGCACGGCACTCCACGCGTCAGGGAAACCACTTCTCGCGCGCCCCCACATCACTGGAGGAATAGTGAACATCAGACGTTACGGATTCGGGGCTCTGGCGCTCGTCGCCGCGAGCACGCTGGTCCTGGCCGGCTGCAGCAGCTCGAACGACTCGGGCGGAGGTGCATCGGGAGGCGACGCCGCCGCGATCATCTCCACGAACGGCTCCGAGCCGCAGAACCCGCTGATCCCGACGAACACCAACGAGGTGGGCGGCGGCAAGATCCTCGACGAGATCTTCGCGGGCCTGGTCTACTACGACGCCAAGGGCGCCCCCGAGAACGACGTCGCCGAGTCCATCGAGTCGGACGACGCGCAGAACTACACGATCACAATCAAGTCGGGCCTGACCTTCACGAACGGCGACCCGGTCACCTCCAGCTCGTTCATCGACGCCTGGAACTACG
>NZ_PSVX01000118.1:0-2638 GCF_002932695.1 Rathayibacter sp. AY1D2
GGCGGCCACGTCGTGCTGCCTCTGCTGGAGGCGCAGACGGTCGGCGCCGGCACGGTCGGGCAGAGCGAGTTCCTGGCCGGATACGGGGCGGCGCAGGCGGTGCCCGGCCCGCTCTTCACCTTCTCCGCGTTCCTCGGCGCGGTGGGCGCGGGGACGCCGGACGGTGTCGCGGGGGCGGCGATCGCGCTGGTCGCGATCTTCCTGCCGGGCGCTCTGCTCGTGGTCGGCGTGCTCCCGTTCTGGCAGCGGCTGCGGCACCTGCCGGTCGCGCAGCGGGCGCTGGCCGGCGTGAACGCCGGCGTGGTGGGACTGCTCGGCGCCGCCCTCTACGACCCGGTGCTGACCGAGGGCATCGGCTCGACCGGCGCTCTGACGCTCGCGATCGGCGCCTTCGTGGCGCTGACGCGCTGGACCGTGCCCCCGTGGATCGTCGTCCTCGCCGCCGCGGGCCTCGGCGCCCTGCTCCTCTGACTCCCTCCGGGGACGACGATCCGGACCAGCCCTGGCAGTCTGGACGCATGAGGGCTCGGGGGACGACAGCGGCAGTGGCGACGACGGCAGCGGCGGGGCTCCTGCTGCTGGGCGGGTGCACCGCCGGCGGCGGGGCCGAGGCGGGCGCCACGGCGTCCGCGCCCGCCTCGCGGACGCCGAGACCCGCCATCACCGACCTGATCACTCCGAGCCCGACCCCCTCCGCTCCGGCGACCGCCGAGCCGGTCGGAACCGTCGTCGACGCCGGGCCGGTCGGCGAGGGAGTCCCCGCCACCGTCTCGGGCACCGGCCCGGCCGACGTGTCGTTCCAGCGGCAGGGCGAGTTCGCGGTCGTCCTGAGCCTGGACTGCTCGGCCTGCACCGGCACGGCGATCGTCACCGCCGCGGGCCGGATGACGCCCTTCGGCGAGGCCGCCGCCCCGATGACGGGGTCGTTCCTGACCGGGATCTTCCGCGACGACCCCGTCGAGCAGCAGGTGATCGTCCGAGCCGACGGGCCGTGGACGCTCGGCCTGCAGAGCTGGAACGACCTCGCGACGGTGAGCGGTGCGCAGTCCGGCACCGGCCCGGCCGTCCTGTTCTTCTCCGACGACGTCCCGCGCGTGACGGTCGACTACACGCCCGCGGGTCCGGACGACTCGTTCTCCGGCCGCGTGTTCACGACCTCCGATCAGCCGCAGCTGTTCGGCGACTCCGTCGCCTTCTCCGAGGTGTTCGAGGCCGACCTGCCCGGCGTCATGGCCGTCCAGACCGAGGGGACCTGGACCGTGACGCCGACGCCCTGACCCGGGGTCGCGACGCGCCGTCCGCGGAGTCGGGGAACGGGCGCCCCTCGGCCCAGACCCGCTGCACGCGGAGCGACGCGTCGAGCAGGACGACGTCGGCGCGGTACCCGGGGACCAGCAGGCCGAGGTCGCCCCGGCCGAGCACGCGGGCGGGAACGGCGGTGAGGGCGGCGACGGACGCCTGCAGCCCGAGCCGGCCGGGCCCGACGGCCCGCCGCAGGGCCTCCTCCTGCGTGAGCGTGGATCCGGCGAGCACAGCGGTGCCCGCGAGCCGGGCGACTCCGCCGAGCACCTCGACGTCGAGCGGGCCGAGGCGGTGCACTCCGTCACCCGCCCCGGCCGCCGCCATCGCGTCGGTGACGAGCGCGATCCGCCCGGGAGCCGCCGCGAACGCGAGCCGCACCACCTCGACGTCCACGTGCCGGCCGTCGAGGATCAGCTCGAGCGCGACCCGCTCGTCTCCCAGGGCCACCGGGATCGGGCCCGGGGAGCGGTGGCCGATCCCGCGCATGGCGTTGAACGCGTGCGTGACCAGCCGGGCTCCGCGGTCGAACGCGGCCCGCGCCTGGTCGGCGTCCGCCTCGGTGTGGCCCACCGCGACCACCGTGCCGGCGCCGGCGAGCCGCTCCACCGCCGCGAGGGCTCCCGGCAGCTCGGGCGCGAGCGTGATCTGCGCGAGGCGTCCGCGGGCGGCGTCCAGCAGCCGGTCGACCGCGCCGGAGGAGGGGTGCACGAGAGCCGCGGGGTCGTGCGCTCCCCTGCGCGAGGGCGCGAGGAACGGGCCCTCGAGGTGCGCGCCGAGCACGAGCGGGTCGGCGGCCGCGAGAGCCGAGACCGCGTCCAGAGAGGACTCCAGCTGCTCCAGCGGCGCCGAGACCAGGCTGACCAGCGAGCGCGTGGTGCCACGGGAGCGGTGCAGCGCGAGGCCCGCGCGGATCGCCTCCGCTCCTCCGTCGAAGCCGTCGCCGCCCCCTCCGTGCACGTGCAGGTCGATGAAGCCTGGGACAGCGGTGAGGCCCCGCGCGTCGTGCAACTCCGCCCCCTCCGCCTGCGCCTGCCAGCCGGTGCCGGTGCCGGTCGCCGTGATCGCGCCGTCCCGCGCGAGGAGCCAGTGGTCCTCCACCGTTCCGGCCGCGTCGACCTTCCGTGCGCTGTGGATGATCAGCGCGGCGTGCGCCATGCGGTCCCCTCCTGGGTGTCGGTTCCGGATCGTTCGGGGACTCCGCCCCCTCCCGACGATGGCACAGCCCCTGCCGGTCGAGCCGGTCCGACACCGATCACTGCGCCACCCGAACGCATTCCGCGCCTCCGCGTCACGAACAGGGACCTCGCGCGTCTCCTGTGCATGCCTCCCCTGGACA
>NZ_PSVX01000119.1:0-2547 GCF_002932695.1 Rathayibacter sp. AY1D2
GCAGCCCGTCCGGCCACGGCCGGCACCGTGCTCCTCGGAGCGGCGCCGGAACCGCTGGACCGCCCCGCCGGATCGCCGTCCGCTGCACTCGTCCGGTCCCTGTTCCTGTTCCGGTCCCGGTTCCTGTTCCGACCGTGACTCCCCCACCGGACACTCCGGCTCCGGCAGCGACGCACGTACCGAGCACTCCGGCGCCGGTCCCTACAGAGGCGCCGAGCACCTCCGCTCCGGTCTCGACTCCCGCACCGGTCACGACCCCCACTCCGGCCGCACCTCCCACTCCGGCCGCACCTCCCGCTCCGGCCGCACCTCCCGCTCCGGCCGCACCGGCCCTCGCGCTCGACACCGACGGCCGGCTGCTGCCCGATGCCCGGGGCACCGCCGCGCCCGGCGCCGAGGTGCTCCTCGAGGACGCCTCCGACGGACACCGCGTGGGCTCCGCCACCGCCGACGCCGACGGCTCCTGGACCGCGCCGGCGCTCCCCCTCCCCGCGGGCAGGACCACGGTGCTGGCGCGCACCGCCGCAGGAGTCAGCGCCCCCGAGACGGTCGACCTGCGCGCTCCGGTGCTCCTCGCCCGGGCCGCGTCGAGCGGGGGCGCGGTCGTTGTGCTCGTGCTCGCCGACCCCGACGCGGACGGCCTCGACCTCCTGGTCGACGGCGAGCAGGTGCGGTCCCTCGCTCCCGTAGCCCCCGTCCTCGCCGCGACCCTGGAGGTCGGTCCCGGGAGGCACACGATCGGCGTCCGCTACTCCTCACCGGACGGGCGGACGGGACCCGTCGCCGCCGTGTCCGTCGATGCGGGCTGAGGCGCGCGGACCGCCCTGTGCCCCACCGTTATCCTGGGCGGATGCAGCCCGAACCCGCCGCGTCCGCGACTCCCCGGCCCGCCCCCGCGAGCACCCGTCCGACGGGCAGCGACGCCGCGTGGTCCGGCGCCCGGCCCGCGGGAAACCACTGGACCCTGACCTTCGCCTGCCCCGACCAGCCGGGCATCGTGCACGCCGTGTCCGGTGCCGTCGTCCAGGCCCGCGGCAACATCACCGAGAGCCAGCAGTTCTCGAGCGCCGACACCGGCCGCTTCTTCATGCGCCTGCAGGTGGAGTCGCCGATCAGCCGCGAGGAGTTCGCCGCCGCCCTGCTGCCGATCACGGAGCACTACGGGATGACCTGGCGCCTCGACGTCGTCGGCCGGCCGCTGCGCACCCTCGTCCTCGCCTCCACCGCCGCGCACTGCGTCAACGACCTGCTCTTCCGCCAGCGCGCCGGGCAGCTCGCGGTGGACATCCCGATGATCCTGTCCAACCACGGCAGCCTGCGCGACCTCGCCGAGTTCTACGGCGTGCCCTTCGAGTCGCGACCCGTGGTCTCGCCGGAGTCGAAGCGCGGGTTCGAGGAGCGCGTGCTGGAGGTCGTCGAGGAGCACGACGTCGAGCTCGTGGTCCTGGCGCGCTACATGCAGATCCTCTCCCCCGAGCTCTGCGCGCGACTGGCCGGCCGCGCCATCAACATCCACCACTCGTTCCTGCCGGGCTTCAAGGGCGCGAACCCCTACAAGCAGGCGCACGCCCGCGGCGTCAAGCTGATCGGGGCGACCGCGCACTTCGTCACCAGCGACCTCGACGAGGGGCCGATCATCGAGCAGAACGTGGTGCGCGTGGACCACTCGCACTCGGTCGCTCAGCTCGTGGCGATCGGGCAGGACGAGGAGAGCCGCACGCTCACGCAGGCGGTCAAGTGGTTCGCGGAGGACCGGGTGCTCCTCGACGGGGCCCGCACCATCATCTTCCGCTGACCTCCGGCGGCTAGCATGGTCGGCGTGAATCGAGCACGAGCGGACACCGCGGGCACCGACATCAGGATCGGCCTGAACGCGATCCTCCGGTTCCTCCTGGAGCTCGTCGCGTTGGCGACCTTCGCCCTCTGGGGCTTCGCGTCGTGGGACCTCCCGTGGAACATCGTCCTCGGCATCGGCGCTCCGGTGGTCGCCGCGCTGGTCTGGGCGCTCTTCCTCTCGCCGCGCGCGGTCCTCGCGATCGACATCTACGGCCGCTCGCTGATCGAGCTGCTCGTGATGGGCGCCGCCGCGCTGGCGTGGCTGGACCTCGGCCAGCCGGTCGTCGCGATCGTCTTCGGCGTCCTCGCCGTCGTCTCCGGCGTCATCGCGGGACGCCGCTCCCTCTGATCCTGACGGCGGCCGCTCAGGCCGAGGGGGCGCTCGCTCGGAGCAGTCCACCGCTGTCCCCGAGGGTGCACCGCGGTCCCCGTGCGCTCGCCGCCGCTCGGAGCGGAACCGAATGCGTCGTCCAGGCTCGCAGCCGCTTGTCGCCACTGCGCTCTCCCGTTGATGCGCCGCCGGCGATGCGCTACCGCAGCGGGATCCAGGGCCGATCGCGCCGCCGGGCCCGCAGTCGAAGGTGCTCCACCCCGCCTGATCGCCGCTCTCTCCCCCGACGCCGACCGCGACTCCGGAGCCCACGGGCACCCCGGAGCCGACCGCGACGCCGACGGCCGGCCCCACCGCCGGACCGGGGGAGCCCACCTCCA
>NZ_PSVX01000012.1:0-70573 GCF_002932695.1 Rathayibacter sp. AY1D2
GGCCTCGACCAGGCGCGGCAGGCGCCGGCGCGAGCGGTGCACGTCGATGACGACGTTGCGGGCGATGGCGAAGAGCCAGGTGCGGGTGCTGGTGGACACGGGCGTCCTGTCGGATCGGCCGCGCCACGGCGGTGGGGAGCGGGAGGGGAGCGGCGGCGGGGGCTGCCCTCCTCATCCGACCACACGGCGTCCGCGCGCCCGGACCCTTGCGCCGACGGGGCTCTTGTGCTGTGCTCTGCGCCTCCGTTCCGCGCCACGATGCCGGGCGGTCGTGCCGCCCCTCTGTGCCGCCTCTCTGTGCCGCGCCTCCGTGGCGGGCCTCAGAGCGGGGAGGCGAACACCACCAGGTTGTCCCGATAACGGCCGATCGCCGCGTCGTACTCGCCTCCGCAGGTCACGAGGATCAGCTCCTCCTCGAGGGTCGCGCCGAAGACGCGGGCGGTGGGGAACGCGGCCTTGGCGTGGGACTCGACCGCCGCCACCCGGTAGCGGTGGTCGGAGCCGTCCACTCCGCTCACCGCGATCTCATCGCCCGGGGTGAGCTCGCCGAGGCGGAAGAAGACCGCGGGACCGGACCGCGAGTCGACGTGCGCCGCGATCACGGTGCGGCCGCTGCCACCCGGGCGCCCGCCTCCCGAGAACCAGCCGACGTCGTCGTAGTCCACCGGCACCTCCATCGCCCCGTCCGACTGGATGCCCAGCGCGATCAGCGGCTCGTCCAGGCCCATCGCGGGCACGCTCAGCCGGGCGGGCTCGACGCCGACGGTGCGCGCAGGCGCGGCAGCGGCGGGGTCGGGCGCGGGGACCGGGGGAGGAGTGAGCGGGGGAGCAGAAGCGAGGGCCGGAGGCGCGGGCGCGCTCGCGGGCGTCTCCGCTCCTCCGCTCCCGTCCGCGGCGGCGCACCCCGCGAGGAGCAGCACGGCGCACAGTGCCGCCGCGCCGCTCCTCGACCGGGTGCCCACGATCAGGAGGCGGTGCGCCGGCGGGCGACGACCACTCCGGCCGCGCCGAGGGCGACGACGGCTCCGAGGCCGGCCATCGCGGCGAGACCGGACGGGCCCGTGGCGTCGCTCCCGGCGGCGGTCGCGCCGCCACCGGTCTGGAGGCCGCCGACCGGCACCTGCGAGAGCTGGCCGCGGACGACGCCAGCCGCGTACGAGGCCGTGTGGGAGTCGCCCGCGAAGGCGGCGGGATCGGCCTCGAGTGCCTTGAGCGTGAATCCGGCGCCGGTGTCCGCCCCGTTCGCCTGGATGCCCGTGGTGAAGGGGCCCTGCAGGCAGCCGCTGCTGGTGCGGGGGCCGTCTCCGACCGGCGCGGGGTTCGGGAACGCGATGCGCGGCGGGCCCGCCTTGCCCAGGGCCGCCTGGTGGATGTGCGTCGCGGTCTTCGCGGGGCTCTGGTAGTCGCCGGTCACGCCGGTGAGGGTGATGTCGTAGCAGATGATGTCGAGGTCGCTGTTGACCCGGAAGGTCATCTCGCCCGTGGCGCCGGGCTGGCCTGGGGTCGCGGCGGAGTCGGCGTTCACGACCTGGTCGGGCGTCGCCATCACCGTGAAGGCGCTGGTGAAGGAGGACGGCTCGGCGACCTCGGTCTCGGCCTGGGCCGGCGCGGCGGCGAAGAAGGAGGCGGCGGCGACGGCGGTGATGCCGCCCAGGGAGAGCAGGCGGCGGCCGGCGCGGTTCCGCGCGGGGGACGTCTTCGTCATGGTGGAGCCTTTCGATCGCGAGCGCCGAGCGGGCCCGATGCAGGGAGTACGGCCGGAAGCGGCGCCGCGTTCACTCCATCTGAGAGGATCTTCACGGAGACGGTCCTCGCCTCCGATGAACGCCGCCGCCTGGGCGGCCGTACCCCCTTCCGACGGACCACCGGTCCCGACGAGGAGGCGGTGTGGCGCGCACGGCGACGGCACGACGAGACGAAGGGCCCGCGATGCCGCGCGAGCACTCGGAGGTCCCGGCTCCGGTGGTGCGCCTCGAGCCCCGGACGGCGGGGTTCGACCCGGCCGCCGCCTTCGACGAGCACGGGTCCGCCCTGCTCGGCTTCGCGCTCAACGCCCTGCGCGACCGCGGCCTCGCCGAGGACTGCGTGCAGGAGACGTTCCTGCGCGCCTGGCGCTCGCGGGCGAGCTACTCCGCCGAGCGCGCCAGCACCCGCACCTGGCTCTTCGCCATCGCCCGCAACGTCGTCATCGACGTGCACCGCTCGCGCCGGCGCCTGCCGCGCCTGGTCGAGGCCGAGATTCTGGAGGAGGTGCCCGCGGAGGACCGCGACCCCCTCGAGCCGCTCGCGATCGCCGAGGCGCTCGCGAGGCTCTCCGCCGAGCACCGGCAGGTCGTCGTCGCCGTCCACCTGAACGGCGAGACCTACGCCGACCTGTCGGCGGCCACGAGCGTGCCGGTCGCCACCCTGCGCAGCCGCGCCTTCTACGCTCTCCGAGCGCTCCGCGGTCACCTCGCGGGCGCCGGATCCACCGACGAGGAGAGATCGTGATCGACCGAGACCAGCCCGACGGAGACCAGCCCGGCGGCCGCCGCGAGGAGCTCCTCGCCGCGGCCCTCGCCGGCGACCTCTCCGCCGAGGAGGCGCGGGAGTTCGAGAGCCTGCGCGCCGCCGACCCCTCGATCGACCGCGAGCTCGCGTCGTTCGGCTCGGTGGTCGACCGAGTCGGCGCGCTGGGCCGCTGGGAGGAGGCGGAGCCGTCGCCGGAGCTGCGGTCGCGCGTGGCGGCGCTCGCCGGGGAGCGGTCCGAGCGCGCTGCGAGCGTGCGTGCCCCGCGCCTCCGTGCCTCGCGTCTCCGTGCCGTCCTGGCCGTCGCCGCGGCGGCCGCGCTCCTCGTCGTGGGCGGCGTCGCCGGAGCGGCCCTGCGGTCCGCCGAGGAGCGCCCCGTCGCGGGACCGCCCGGGACGCTCGGCGCCGTCGAGGCGATCGCCTTCGACGAGCGGACGGAGGGCGTGACGCTCGACGGCTCGCTCGTGGCGCACACCTGGGGCACCGAGACGATCCTCCGCGGGACCGGCTTCGCGCTCGGCGAGAGCTACGACCTCGTGCTGGTCACCGGCTCCGGCGAGCGGCTCCCGTCCGGCTCCTTCCTCGGCAGCTCCGCGGAGCTCGACTGCGAGATGAACGCGGCCGTCCTGCGCGAGTCCGTCGCCGCCGTCGAGATCACCGACGCCGGCGGCGCGCTCGTCGCCTCGGCCGCCCTCCCCGCCGTCACCTGAGAGCCGGCGGCGCGGGCTCGCGCCGCGGCTTCAGCTCGCTGACGAGCGTGCCCGCGACGATGAACCCCGCCCCGAGCAGGGCGAGCGCGGGGAGCCGGTCGCCGGCGAGGCGGCCGATCAGGCCGGCCCAGACGGGCTCGGCGGAGTAGATGATCGTGGCGCGCGACGGCGAGACCGAGCGCTGAGCCCAGTTCATCGTCAGCTGGATCAGGCAGCTGCTCGCCCCGAGCGCGAGCGCGGGGATCAGCCAGGCCCCCGAGAACGCCGGGACCGCCTCGCCCGCGAGGGGCATCGAGGCGAACCCGAGCGCGCCGGCGACCAGCAGCTGCACCACGGTCACCCGGCCGAGGTCGACGCGTCCGGCGACGAGGCCGATCAGGATGATCTCGGCCGCGATCGGCAGCGTGCTCACGATCGTCGCCACCTCGCCCGCTCCGAGCGCGACGCCCGGCTGCGGGCCCGCGATCAGGAGCAGTCCGACGAACGCCAGCGCGACGCCCACCAGCGTCAGCACGCCCGGACGGCGACGGAACACGACCCACTGGAGCAGCGGCACCAGCGGCACGTACAGCGCGGTGAGGAACGCGGAGGTGCTGCTCGGGATCGTCTGCAGCCCGTAGCTCTGCAGGCCGTAGCCCGCGAAGATCATCACCCCGATCGCGACGCCGGCCGCGAGGTCGATCCGCCGCATCCCCCGGAGCGACCGGTGGAACACGACCGCGCTGATCAGTCCCGCGATGGCGAACCGCATCCCGACGAAGAACAGCGGACCACTGTGCTCCATCGCGATGTGCACGGCGAGGAAGGTCCCGCCCCAGATCGCGGTGATGCCGATGAGCGCCCACTCCGGACGGGTGAAGCGGAGGCCCCGGAGCGGCGAGATGTGCATCATTCTGCACATCCTAGGAGCATCAGGGGCCTGTCGGTGCAGAATAGTGCGCATGTCGGCTCCCGTCCTCGCCCACCTGGGCGGCAACCTCCGTCTCGCGCGGCGCGGAGCCGGACTGAGCCAGTCCGCGCTGGCGGCGCGCTCGGGCATCAGCCGGCGGACGATCGTCGCGGCCGAGGCCGGCGAGGCCAACATCTCGCTGACCGGAGTCGACCGCCTCGCGACCGCCCTCGGCACCACGTTCACGGCACTCGTCTCGGCCCCGGGATCCGCGCCCGCGGCGATCGACCAGGTCGCCTGGCGGGGAGCGGGCGAGGCGAGTGTCGCCGCCCTGCTCTCCTCCGTCCCCGCGCGCCGGGAGGCCCAGCTCTGGACCTGGACGCTCGGTCCGGGGGACCGCTACGACGCGCAGCCCGACCCCGAGGGGTGGCACGAGATCCTGCTCGTCACCGCCGGCGCGCTCCTCCTGGAGCGGGAGGGCGAGGAGCCCGTGCGGCTGGAGCCCGGACGGCACCTCGCCTTCCCGACCTCGCGGCACTACTCCTACGTGAACGCGGTGGATGCCGTCACGACGCTCGTCCGGATCGTGGTCGACTGACGGGTCGGCGCCTCAGGCCCGCGAGCGCAGGGTCTCGAGCAGCGCCGCGGGGGTCTCGGGGTCGTCGAGGCTGATCGCGAACTCGCGCGAGCGGTCCGTCGTCACCACCAGCCCCGGCCCGGCGTGCAGGATGACCGCCGAGCGGCCCGGCATCACCCGGTACCCCCAGCCGCCCCAGTCCGACGGCCGCAGCTGGGCCGTGCCGGCCGAGGCGATGGTGTCGAGCGGGATGCGGCGCAGCGGGATGCCGAGGGCGGTCGTGACGACGCGGAGGCCGCGGCGGTCGGCGGTCACCCTCAGGCGGGAGAAGGAGAGGAGCACCAGCGCGACGACGCCGAGGACGACGGCCGTCGCGATCGCCGGACCGGTGGCGCCCGCCGCGGCGAGCGTCGCGAGGGAGAGGGCCGCGCCCGCCGCCGTGGCGACCGCGGCGACGGCGAACACCGGGCCCGTCAGCGTCTGCGACCAGGCGCCGGTCTCCTCCGCCGCGAGCGGCAGGCGGCCGGCGGCCAGGCGGGAGGCGCGCCGGGTGCCCGGAGCGATCAGCGCGGGCACGACGGCGAAGAGCATCCCTCCGAGCAGCGCGAGCAGCCACCCGCCGAGCTCCGCCCCCTCGGCGCGCCCGGCCGCGAGCGTCGTGCCGACCGAGGTCGCCCAGGCGGAGGCGCCCATCCCGGCGACGAGGCCGAGGGTCGCCAGCAGGAGCCGCGGGGCGCGCCCGACGGCCGCCGCCACGACGCCCGCGACGGCCGGGAGCCCGGAGAGCACGAGGGCGATCGCGAGCAGGGCGCCCGTCGCCGCGGTCGCATCGGCCGCCCCGGTCCCCGACCAGTGCGAGGCGAGCTCCGCGGGCAGAGCGTCGTCCAGGACGAGGCGCGAGACGAGCACTCCGGCGGCGGGGAGCAGGAGGGACGCGGCGGCGAGGAGCTCGCGGCGGCGGTCGGCGGTGGCGGTCATGATCCGGTCCTCTCGATCAGGCGGACGAGCTCCGCCGGGGTGATGCCGCTGCGGCGGGCCTCCGCGAGCAGCTCGTCGACCAGGGCGGTGACACGCACGAGCCCGGGCCCGGCCGATTCCGTGATCCACGCGCCGCGGCCCCGGCGCATCTGGAGGATCCCGTCGTCGCGCAGGGCGGCGTACGCGCGCAGCACGGTGTGCATGTTGATGCCGAGCGAGTCGGCGAGCTCGCGGGCGGGCGGCAGGCGGTCGCCCGCCGAGAGCTCGCCCCGGGCGACGGCCGAGCGCACCTGCGACTCCAGCTGGTCGGCGAGCGAGCCCGCCGCGGAGTGGTCGACCCGGAACAACATGTTCACAATGTTAGTAGAACAAGCAGTGCACCACCAGGCCCTCAGTGCAGCGCGAGCGACACCGCCAGCACCACCATCACGACCGCCACGGCCGCGTCGAGGATCCGCCAGGCCCCGCGGCTCCGGAACAGCGGCCGCAGCGCGCGCGCCCCGAAGCCGAGAGCGGTGAACCACAGCACGCTCCCGGCCGCCGCCCCCGCCCCGAACCACCAGCGCTCGTCGCCGTGCGTGTTCGCCACCGACCCGAGCAGCACGACCGTGTCGAGGTAGACGTGCGGGTTGAGCAGTGTCAGCGCCAGGCATGTGCCGATCGCCGTGCGGAGCGACGTCGAGGCGCCGGCCGGACCGCCGTCGAGGGTCCCCGGCCGCAGTGCGCGCCTCGCCGCCATCACCGCGTAGGCGAGGAGGAAGGCGATGCCGCCCCAGCGGATCACCACCAGCAGCCACGGCGCCGACTCCAGGACCGCTCCGATCCCCGCGATCCCGAGCACGATCAGCGCGGCGTCGCAGAGCGCGCAGATCGCGACGACGGCGGGCACGTGCTCGCGGCGGAGGCCCTGGCGGAGCACGAAGGCGTTCTGCGCGCCGATGGCGATGATGAGCGAGAGGCCGAAGCCGAGGCCGGAGAGGGCGGCGAGGAGGGGGGACACGCTCCGACGCTAGGGCGGGGCGCTCCTGTAGACCAGCTCATGCTCCTTCACTACCGTAAGCAGCACTGATGCTGTCCGACGACCTCGACCTCTCCCGCCTGCGCGCGCTCGCCGCCTCCGTCCGGTACGGCTCCTTCGACGCCGCCGCCCGGGCCCTGCACATCACCCCCTCCGCCCTCAGCCAGCGGATCAAGGCGCTCGAGACCGCCGCCGGCCGCGTCCTGCTGGTGCGCTCGCGCCCCGTCGTCGCGACCGAGGCCGGTGCCGGGCTCCTCCGCCTCGCCCGTCAGATCGAGCTCCTCGCCGACGACGCCGTCCGCTCGCTCGGCGGCGAGGACGCGGCGGGGGCGGGCCCCGTCGTCCTCCCGCTCGCCGTCAACGCCGACTCCCTGGCCACCTGGGTGCTGCCCGCGCTCGCCTCCGTCGCCGACGTCGTGGTGGAGCTGCACCGCGAGGACCAGGCGCACACCACCGCGTTCCTCCGCGACGGCACCGTGCTGGCGGCCGTCACCGGAGAGTCGGAAGCGGTGCTCGGCTGCACCGTCGCACCGCTCGGAGTGATGCGGTACCGCGCCATGGCCTCGCCTGCGTTCGCCGAGCGCTGGTTCCCGGACGGCGGCACGGCCGGTCTCGCGAGCGCTCCGCTGGTCGTCTTCGACGAGAAGGACCGCCTGCAGGACGACTTCCTCCGAGCCGCCGGCGTCGAGGGCCGCCCGCCGCAGCACCGCGTCCCCGGGTCGACCGACTTCGAGCGGGCCGTGCGCCTGGGCATGGGGTGGGGGATGCTGCCCGAGCTGCAGGCCCCGGTCGGCGGCGAGGGCCTGGTCGAGCTGGGCGGCGACCCCGTCGACGTCCTCCTCTACTGGCAGCAGTGGGCCCTGCACACGCCCGCCCTCGACGCGGTCGCCGCGGCCGTCTCCGCCGCCGCGCGCGCGTCTCTCCGCTGAAGGCGCGGCTCAGACCGCGAACACGTCGCGGAGGGTCACCGTCTCGAGCGAGCGCTCGCGGAGGATGTCGACGAGCCGCGCGTAGACCTGCGTCACCGGATCGAAGTTGGCGTGCCCGATCACGATGTGCTGCGGCAGGAACCACTGGTCCGCGAAGCCGACCACCTGCTCCGGCGTGATCCGCCTGGAGTCCGAGAGCGAGCCGTACCAGAGCACCGTCGCCGTGTAGCCGATCGCCGCCGCGGCGGCCCGGCTCCGCTCGTCCGTGTAGCCGAACGGCGGCCGGTAGAAGGGCGCCGCCTCCACCCCGTAGGTCGAGCGGATGAAGTCGCCGTTGCGGCCCAGCTCCTCCTGCACGCCGTCGCTCGAGAGGCTCGTCAGGTCGGCGTGCGACCAGGTGTGGTTCGCGAGCTGCACCTGCCCCGAGGCGACGAGCGGAGCCAGCAGCGGCGCGTTCACGGTCCACGAGTCGTACTTCCCGTTGAGGAAGAAGGTCAGCCGGGTGCCGGTGTCGCGGGCGAACTGCGCGTAGGCGGCGACCACGTCGGAGTCGGCGCCGTCGTCGACGGTCCAGGCGAGCGTGCTCCCCTCGCCGGGCAGCTCCGAGATCGTGCCGGAGGGCAGCGGCGCCTTCCGCCGTACCGGAGCCGCCGCGGCGATGGTGGTCGGCACGGGGCGGGGAGGGGTCGGGACGGCGGTCGGAGCGGCGGACGGCAGCACCGCCGCCGGCGCCGTGCTCGGCGGGAGCGCCGCGGGAGCGGGCCGGGCGGGCGTGCACCCCGTCAGCGCGACCGCCGAGGAGGCGATCCCCAGCAGCAGCGCGCGTCGCCTCAACCGGTCCACGGGCCCCCCTCGCGAGCCCCGTCCCCCGGAGCGTCCCCGCGACCGTAGCGGTCGGGGAGGGAACGGGCAACGCGGCGCGACACCCCTCCCTCCCCGCAGCCTCTACCGGAAGGTGCGCCTGACCGCGTTGTTCGCCGGTGTGGGATCGGCGGCGGCGGTCGACACCCTGGCGTCGATCGTCGTGGCGGCCGGCCGGTCGACCAGCGTCACCGAGTAGGTGGTGCTCCGCCCGGCCGAGACGCTCGGCGCGGTCCAGGTGAGGACCGTCGTGCCCGCCGCCGAGCCCTTCGTCTGCACGGCGCCGGGCGCACTCGCCACCGTTCCGCTGACGACGACCCGGGTGGTCGTCGTCGCCGCGTCCCGGGTGCCGGTGTTCCGGACGGTGATCGTGCCCGAGAGCGGGGCCGTCGCCGCCAGTCCCGGCGCCGGCGCCAGCGCCAGCGTCAGGTCGGCGCGGGTGGAGGACTTCACCTGCAGCGACTGCGTCACCGAGGTCGCGGCGAGCCAGGCGGAGTCGCCCGCCTGTGTGGCCCGGACGGTGCAGCTCGCCGCGCCCGTCAGCCGCACCGTCGCCGTGCCCGCGCCGGTCGCGGTCAGCGTGCAGCTGCCGCTCGCGTACAGCTTCACGGGCAGACCGGAGGAGGCGGTGGCCGCGACCGGGTAGGCGATCCCCTTCTCGGGCGAGGACGGCATCGCGGTCGAGAAGGCGACCTTCTGCGCCTTCTTCTTCTGGGGGACGACCGCGGCGACCGCGATCGACTGGGTCGCCCGGGGAGCCGCGTCGTGCGAGGCGTCGCCGGCCTGATCCGCGGTGACGGTGCAGGTGCCGGATCCGCTGAAGGTCACGACGCCGCTCGCGAGCGAGCACGCGCCCGTGGCGCCGATCGTGATCGGCAGACCGGAGGAGCCGCCCGCCGCGGTCGGCGTGTAGCGGCCGCCCGCGGTCGCCGTGCTCGGAGCCGCGGAGGTGAAGGCGACCGTCTGCAGCGCCTTGCCGATCGGGAACGTCCGGACGACCTGCTCCGCGGGCGCGTGAGCGTCGTCGCCGGCCTGATCCAGCGTCAGCGTGCAGGTGCCGACGGAGTCGTAGGACACCGTGCCGTCCTCTCCCAGCGAGCAGGAGTCGGAGGCGTCCAGCACCGGGTCGGCGCTCGACGGGCCGCGGGCGATCGACGGGGTCCAGGAGCCGCCGATCCGGGCGTCCGTCGGAGCGGCGTCGCGGAACGACACCGCTCCCGCCGCCGTGCCGACCTCCACCGACTGCGAGATCCGCGGAGCCGCCGAGTGGCGCTCGTCCCCGGCCTGGTCCGCGGTCACCGTGCAGGTGCCGGAGCGGGTGAAGGTCACGACGCCGTCCGCGACCGTGCAGGATCCGGCCGCTCCGAGCACCACGGGGGAGCTCGACGCGCCGGCCGTCACGACGGGCGTGTAGGAGCCCCCCGCGACCGCCGCGTCGGGGACCGGCGAGGCGAACGCCAGCGTCTGGCCGAGGGCGCCGATCGCGAAGGTGCGGACGGACTGCGGAGCGGCGCCGTACCGCGAGTCGCCCGCCTGGTCGAGCGTCAGCGTGCAGGTGCCGACGGAGTCGTAGGACACCACTCCCGCGGCCGCCGAGCATGCTCCGGAGGCGGTCAGCACCGGACGCGCGGTGGAGGGTCCGGCGACGATCCGCGGGGTGGTCGTCCCGCCGACCGTCGCACCGGTCGGCGCGGTGCCGCCGAAGGAGACGGTACCCGCGAGCAGTCCGACCGCGATCACCTGCGAGGCCCGCTCCGCCGCGTCGTACCGGGCGTCGCCCGTCTGGTCGGCGGTCACCGTGCAGGTGCCCGATCCGGTGAAGGAGACGACCCCGTTCGTGAGCGTGCAGGACCCGGAGGCGCCGAGCACCACGGGCCGCCCGGAGCCTCCGCCGGTCGCGGTCGGGCGGTAGGTGCCGCCCGCGAGCGCCGAGTCCGGCGCCTGCGAGGTGAAGGCCACGGTCTGCGCGACCCGGGTGATCTCGAAGCTGCGCACGGCCGTCGGCGCTGCGCTGTGGCGGATGTCGCCCGCCTGGTCCAGCGTCAGCGTGCAGGTGCCGGCGGAGTCGTAGGAGACCAGTCGGAAGGGCCCGACGGAGCAGGCGCCGGAGGCCGTCAGCACCGGGGGGGCACTGGACGGGCCGGCGACGACCGCGGCCGTCGAGGAGCCCCCGACCCGGGCCTCGGCCGGAGCATCGCCGCCGAACGCGACGGTGCCCGCGAGCTGCGTGACCGCGACGGTCTGCGAGGCCTGCGCCGCCGCGGCGTAGCGCCCGTCGCCCGCCTGGTCCGCCGTGACGGTGCAGGTGCCGCTGCCGGCGAAGGTGACGACGCCGTCCGCGAGCGTGCAGGCGCCGGTCGCTCCGATCGTCACGGGGAGCCCGGAGGCGCCGCCCGTCGCGGTCGGAGTGAGCGTGTCGCCGGACGTGGCCGTCGACGGCGCGGTCGAGGTGAAGGCGACGGTCTGCGCGATCGCGGTGATCTCGAAGGTCTGGACCGCCCGCGCGGTGCCGTAGGCGGCGTCGCGGTAGTGGATCGCCGTCAGCGTGCAGGTGCCCGCGGAGTCGAACCGGACGGCGCCGTTCTCGCCGTCGGAGCAGGCGCCCGAGACGCTGAGCACCGAGGGGCCGGAGGACGGGCCTCGCGTGAAGGCGGGAGTGAAGGATCCGCCGACCTCCGCGTCGGTCGGGACGGCGGTCGTGAACGCCACGGAGCCGGGCGCGTAGCCGACCTCCACCTCCTGCACGGCGGGCCGGGCGCTGTCGTACTGCCGGTTGCCGTTCTGGTAGGCGAAGACGCCGCAGACGCCCTTCGTGGTGAAGGTGACCACGCCGTCCTTCGCCGAGCACGACGCGGTGGTGAGGAGGAACGGAGCGATGCCCGAGGCGCCGCCCTCGATCACGGGGCGGTACGTGTCCCCGAGGACGACGCCGACCGGAGGCGCGCTCGTGATCCGGACCGTCTGCGGGAGGAAGTAGATCGAGTACTCCTGCTCGGCGTGCCGCGCGGGCCAGTAGCCGTCTCCGGGCTGGTCGAGGGACAGCACGCAGAGCCCGGCCCCGTCGTTCCGCACGGTCACGCCGTCCGGGAGGATCGAGCAGTCTCGGCTCGCGGAGAGCACGGGCACGCCCTTCGACGGGCCGGGCACGATCGTCGGCCGGTACGTCTCGAGCGACATCGCGTGCGGGGGCGCGGTGCTCCCGAAGGAGAGGTTCCCCTCGGGAGTCCCGACCGTGATGACCTGCCGGACCTGCGGAGCGGCGTCGTGCCGATCGTCCGCGGCCTGGTCGATCGTCACCGTGCAGGTGCCGTCGCCGAAGAACGTCACCACGTCGTCCGCGATGGTGCAGTTGCCGTTCTCGATCACCGCGATCACGAGCGGGTTGCCCGAGCCGCCGCCGGTCGCCTCGACCGTGTACCGGTCGTCGGTGAACACCCGGTCGGGCGGAGTCGAGGTGACGACGACGGTCTGGGGGATCCGCGAGATCGGGACGAAGCGCACCAGGCCGTCGGCGGCCGCGTACACGTCGTCGCCCGGCTGGTCGAACTGCACGCCGCAGGTCGAGGGCTCGGTGTAGGTCAGGATCTGCGCACCCGTCGCGTCGGGGGCGACGGTGCAGCCGAAGAAGGTCCTGACGAGCACCGGCAGTCCCGAGCTCGAGGTCGCCGTGGCGACGCCGGTCGACTCCAGGACGCCGGTCTTCGGCACCGCGACCGTCAGCGTCTGCGACGCCTTCGCGACCTCGAGATCGAAGGAGGCGCGCCCCGCGGTGTAGTGGTCGTCGCCGGCCTGGTCGGCGGTCACGGTGCAGGTGCCGCTCCGGGTGAAGGTCACGACGCCGTCGGCGATCGCGCAGGATCCGGTCGCTCCGATCGAGACGGGGCTCCCGGAGCCGCCGCCGGTGGCCGTCGGAGTGAAGGTGCCCAGCGCCGTCGGCGCGGTCGGCCGCGAGGAGGTGAAGGCGACCGTCTGCGAGAACTTCCGGACCGTGATCCGGAACGACGACGTGCCGGTGTTGCCGGCCTCGTCGTCCGCGGTGCAGTCGACCGTCGTGTCCCCGATCGGGAAGACGCTTCCCGAGGCGGGCGTGCAGGTCGAGCCCACGGCTCCGTCGACCGCGTCCTGCGCGGAGGACGCGAAGGTGACGACGGCGCCGGAGACGTCGGCCGGCTCGGCCGTGACGGCGGCGGGCACGGTCACGACGGGGGCCGAGCGGTCGGCCAGCGCGAAGGTGCCGGGGATCGACCGGAGGGTGTAGTTCGGCCCGGCGTCGCCTCCGTCGCACCGCGTGACGTAGTCGCCGACGGGCGTGCGCGCTCCGATCGTCACCTTCCCGGTGCCGTCCGCCGTGTAGTAGGCGCCGGTCGGCTCGGTGACGAACCGGTCGGTTCCTGCGAAGCCGTCGGCCGTGCAGGTGACCGTCGGGGCGGTCGCGGTGCCGTGCGCCTGCGTCCCGGGGCTCGACGCGGTCACCGAGAGGGGCGCCGGCGAGATCGTGAGCGCGCCGTCGATGGTGATCAGCTGTCCCGAGGGGTTCGTCAGGCCGGAGCAGCGCGTGGGGTAGCGGCCGACGGGGGTCGTCGCGGAGAGCGCCAGCGGCGTCGTGAATCCGGTGTCGGACGCCGCGAAGGCGCCGCAGGAGACCGTCCCCGAGGGGGAGCCGGTCACGGAGGCGGTGATCGCGGGGGGAGTGGATCCGTAGGTCGACGAGGGCGAGGAGGCGGTCACCATCGGGACGGCCGCGACGATGCGCAGCGCGCCGTCCTTGTACCCCGCGATCGTGTAGTCGCTGCTGACCTTCGCGCCGCTGCACCGCGTGGTGAAGGTGGTGAAGGTGGAGGTGGGCCAGTTCGGGATCAAGCGGTAGATGACGTCGTCCGCCGTGACGATCGGCCGGTAGACGCCGGCCGTGAGCGGGGCGCCGAAGGTGTCGGTGCCGACGAAGGCGGCCGTGCAGCGCAGGTCGGGGGACGGCGCGCCTCGCGGGTAGTCGACCGTCGGAGCGGTCACCGTGAGCGCCTTCGGCTTCGCCGTGAAGCTCTGCAGGGGCTCGCCCGCCCAGCCCAGAGGAGCGAGCGCGTCGAGCCTCGCCGCGAGCGTGCAGACGCCGGCGTGGAGCACGGTCACCCTCATGCCGCTGACGGAGCAGGTCTCGGCGGTCCTGCTGCTCAGGACGATCGAGCGGCCGGGCACATCGACGGCCTGCGCGTAGGGGCTCGCGTCGAAGGAGTCGCCGTACGCCTTCTGCGGGAGCGTCGACAGGTCGAAGCGCACGCCGCCCACCGCCACGGTGGCCGGCTCGCTGCGGACGCTGCCCCCGCAGGTGGTCAGGGTCGCCCGGTAGCGGTAGGAGCCGGTGGGATCGGGGCCGGCCTCGAGGAACGCGGTCCCGTCCTCCCGGGCGCCCGCCCGGCCGAGGGCGGGCTTCCACGTGGCGCCGCCGTCGGTGGACCTCTCCCACGACACGGCGGGGATGCCGCCGTAGACGGCCGAGACGCTCACGCCCATCGTCAGCGTGTAGATCTGGTTGGTGACGCCCGCGATGTCCGAGGGCTGCCGGGTGATGACGGGTGCCGCGGCGCACGCGCGCACCTCGTGGCGCAGAGCGGGGAGCGCCGACCAGCTCCCTCGTCCCGCCTCGGCGGGGGTGATGGTGTCGGGGTAGTGCGCGCGGATCTCGTTCCAGCCCTGCGGGATGTCCCTCGTGGTCAGAACGCCGACGCCGTCCGCGTCGAGGGTCACCCTGCTGGTGCCCGCGCCGGTGAGGATCTCGACGGTGCCGCCGGCGGCCACCGGCCGGCCCAGGCTCGGGATGGTCACCCTCGCGGTGACGGTGACCTCCTGCCCGAGCATCGAGAAGTCGGGGGTGCGCGTCACGGTCACGGCGGTGTCGTACACCGGAGCGACAACGGGGTCGGCCGCCGTCGGGCCGGCCGTCTGCGAGATCCTCGTCACGCTCGGGTGCACGTAGCTCGAGCCGCCGCCGCCGGCGCCGGGGTCGTTCATGACGCCGAGGGTGTCGTTCATGCTGCCGAACACGTAGGGCGATCCGCCGCCGCCGCCGTACCACCAGCCGGCCCCGCCGCCGCCGCCGCTGTGGCCGGGGAACGAGCAGTTGCCTCCGCCGCCGCGGGAGGCGCCGGCGTCGGCGCCCTTGCCGTCGTTGAGGAACACGCCCCACTGGCCGTTGTTGCCGTCGGCGCATTCGCCGAACGTGCTGTAGCCGCGGGCGCCGGGCGAGCCGCCCGAGCTCTGCCCGGCCGCGCCGCCGCCGCCGCCGTCGGCCGCGTTGTTCCTGCCGCCGTTCCCGCCGCCCCTCGCGCCGCTGCCGGCGTCGGCGTCGCCGCCGACCGAGGACCGCCCGCCGCCGCCTCCGCCGCCCGCCGCCACGGCGAGGGCGTGCTGACAGCCGTCCGAGCCGGCCGTGCTGAGGTACTGGGCGTCGCCACCCGCGCCGCCGGAGTCGCCCGCGTAGACGCCGCCGTTCACGTAGCGCGTGGCGCCTGCCGCTCCGGCCGGGGCGCCGGTGAGGCGCCCGATCTCCAGCACCTGCCCGGGTGTGACGGGCACCTCCACGACGAGGCTGGAGCCGCGTCCGCCGGCGTTGCCCGTCCCGAGGCCGCTCGCACCCTTCCCGCCGTTCTGGCCGCTGAGGACGGCGCGGACCGTCGAGACCCCGGTCGCGGGAACGGTGTACTGCGACACCGTCGAGACCTTCGGGGAGGTGAAGCACGCGGTGCTGAAGACCGGCGCCGCCGACGCGGTCGGCGCGGCCACGACGCTGAGTCCTGCGCCCGCTACGAGCACGGCCGCGGCGACGAGGGAACGGAGGAAGGACTGGCGCATGTGCTGCTACTCCCGGCTGCTGCCGGGAGCGGGCGCCCGCGGTCGGCTCAGAGTAGGGCGGTCGTCGACCCGCGAGGAAGGCGGAAGGTACACGAACGCCCTGCTCGGGGGGTACGGGAGGCCACTTCTGCCGGAACCTCCCAGGAAGTCCCCGTGCGCGTCGGGGCGGCGTCCCCGCCCTGTCGGGGGAGCGCCCCCACCCTGTCCGGGCAGTGTTCCCGCCCTGTCGGGGGAGTGTCCCCACCCTGTTGCGGCCGCCGCCCGGGTCGCGTAGCCTAGCGAGGTTGCGTGCATCTGCACGCGCTTGCGTGCTGCCCACCGGGCAGGAGCTCCGGCTCCGGCCGGACAGGCGGGCGGTGCGCCGACAAGTGACCTTGGGTGGGTCGGGCGGGGCTTCGTGCCGCGCGTGATCCACGGTAACCACACATGGAGGAAACCATGGCAGCAGTCTGCCAGGTGACCGGAGCCGTCCCCGGCTTCGGGCACGCCATCTCGCACTCGCACCGGCGCACCAAGCGCCGCTTCGACCCGAACGTGCAGAAGAAGACGTACTACGTGCCGTCGCTTCGCCGTAACGTCACCCTGACCCTCTCGGCCAAGGGCATCAAGGTCATCGACGCCCGTGGCATCGAGTCCGTCGTCAAGGATGTTCTCGCTCGCGGGGTGAAGATCTAATGGCCAAGCAGCAGGACGTCCGTCCGATCATCAAGCTCCGTTCGACGGCCGGCACCGGTTACACCTACGTGACCAAGAAGAACCGCCGCAACGACCCCGACCGTCTCGTGCTCAAGAAGTACGACCCCGTAGTGCGCAAGCACGTCGACTTCCGCGAGGAGCGCTAAGTATGGCCAAGAAGAGCAAGATCGCCCGCAACGAGCAGCGCAAGGTGATCGTCGACCGCTACGCCGCCAAGCGCCTCGAGCTGAAGAAGGCCCTGGTCGACCCGGCCGGGACCGACGAGACCCGTGAGGCCGCCCGCGTCGGCCTCCAGAAGCTCCCCCGCAACGCCTCGCCCGTCCGCGTCCGCTCGCGCGACGCCGTCGACGGCCGCCCCCGCGGCAACCTCACGAAGTTCGGCATCTCGCGTGTCCGCTTCCGTGACATGGCGCACCGCGGCGAGCTGCCCGGCATCACCAAGTCCAGCTGGTGACCCGGCGCCGCTAGCGGCGTGAACGATCGAAGGCCCGTGATCCATCGGATCGCGGGCCTTCGTCGTCCCGCCGGCGGACGTAAAATGTGCGGATGACCGACTCCAGCCTGCCCACCGTCGCCGAGATCGCGGCGCTCATCGACCACGCGATCCTGAAGCCCGAGCTCACCCGCGCCGAGGTCGACGCCCAGCTCGACGAGGCGCGCGCGTCCGGCGTGTTCAGCGTCTGCGTCCGCCCCTCCGACATCGCCCACTCGGTCGCTCGGCTCGAGGGCTCCGGCGTCCTGGTCGGCACCGTCATCGGCTTCCCCCACGGCACCACCTCGACCGCGGCGAAGGTCGCGGAGTCGCGTCAGGCGCTCGCCGACGGCGCGTCCGAGCTCGACATGGTCGTCAACATCGGCCGCCTCCGGAGCGGCCTGCTCCAGGACGTCGAGGACGACGTCCGCGCCGTGGTCGAGGCCGCCGAGGGCCACGTCGTCAAGGTCATCCTCGAGACGAGCCTCCTCGACGACGAGCAGGTCGTCGAGGGCAGCCGGGCCGCCGAGCGCGCCGGCGCGGACTTCGTGAAGACCGCCACCGGCTTCGCGGGCGGAGGCGCGAACGAGCACGACCTCCGCCTCATGCGCGGCGCCGTCTCGGAGGCCGTTCAGGTGAAGGCGTCCGGCGGCGTCCGCGACCTCGACACGCTCCTCGCCTACCGCGGCCTCGGCGTCACCCGCTTCGGCACCAGCGGCTCCGCGACCATCCTCGGCGACCTCGCCGCGCGGCACTCGGGCGACTCCTCCGCGGCACGTGTCGACTCCGCCTCCTACTGACGGAGCGGCCGACGAGGGCCGCACCGCACCCGCCGACCGGATGACGCCCGTGCGCCTGCGCCCGGGCCGCGCCGGCCGGTGGGCGGAGCGGACCCGCCGCCCCCTCGACGAGATCGCCCGCGCCCTCAAGGAGCGCGTCTACGCGACCTTCACGGGCCTGGCCGTGGTGATGATCTACCTCGTCGGCGACCACCCCGACGCGGTCCACGCCCTCCAGAGCCTCGTGATCTCGATCATCGGGATCTCGGCCGCGGGCTTCGTCGCCGAGGTGATCGCGCACCAGGTCGTGCACGCGGCGACGCCCTCGCGAGCGGAGTCGGGAACGATGCTGCGGATCGCGGGCGGGGCGCTCGCCTCGGCGTCGCTGCCGGTCCTCGCGCTCGGTGCCGCGGCGCTGGGCTGGATCGACGCGACGGTCGCGCTGCGGATCGGCGCGGGCGTCTACGTCGCCACGCTCGCGGGGATCGCCCTCATCGCCGTCGTTCGCGCGGGCCTCTCCTGGAAGGAGAGCCTCGTCTCGCTGCTCGGGATCGTGGGCCTCGGCGTTCTGGTCGTCGGCGTGCTCGCGCTCGCGCACTGATCCGGAGGCGCCGCCGCGCGTAGGCTCGGACGGATGACGTCACGCACCAGGGTCGAGCTCGGCCGCCGGGAGGACCTCGGCGCCGACTGCGCGAACTGCTTCGGCCTGTGCTGCGTCGCCCTCGCCTTCGCCCGCTCCGCCGACTTCCCGTTCGACAAGCGCGCCGGGGACCCGTGCGTCAACCTCGACGGCGAGGACGCGTGCATGATCCACCGCCGGCTCCGGCCCCAGGGCTTCGTCGGCTGCACCGTCTTCGACTGCTTCGGCGCCGGTCAGAAGGTCTCGCAGCAGACGTTCGGCGGCGTCTCCTGGCGGTCCGACCCGGCCGTGCGCGAGCGGATGTTCGCGGTGTTCCCGCTGATGCGCCGCCTGCACGAGCTGCTCTGGTACCTCGACTCCGCTCTGGCGCTGCCCGGCGTCGGCGCGCCGCTCCTCGACGAGCTGCGCGAGCGGTTCGACGCGGTGCACGCGCACACGCTCGGCGAGCCGGAGCAGATGGTCGCGGTCGACGTCGACGCGGAGTACGGAGCGTCCCGGCCGCTCCTGATCGCGGCGAGCGCGGCCGCTCGCGCAGGAGCGGCGCCGGCTGCCCGCCGGTCGAGGGGCCGTCGGCTCGCTCCGGGTGCCGATCTGGCGGGTGCATCGCTCCGGAACGCGGACCTGCGGGGGGCGGATCTGCGGGGCGCGCTCCTCCTCGCCGCGGATCTGCGGGGTGCGGATCTGCAGCGGTGCGACCTGCTGGGGGTGGACCTTCGCGATGCGGACGTGTCCGGTGCGCGGCTCGCCGAGGCGGTCTACCTCACCCAGGCGCAGGTGAACAGCGCCCGAGGGGATGCGGCGACCACGCTGCCGTCGCATTTCGAGCGCCCGCCGCACTGGGGCGGCTAGGCCGCCACGTCAGAGGCTGCGGGGGCCGCCCAGCGACTCGTCGCCGCCCTCGTCGTCGACGCCGAGGGCCTCGACGACCTCGCGGCCGAGGAGGTGCGCGCCGCTCCAGCCCTCGATGACGCACCGGGGGAACGCCTCGCGGTCCGGGGAGCCGAGCCATGCGGCCGCGGCCTCGCGGGCCCACGCCTCGGAGACGTACACGCCGATGATCTCTGTGCGGTCGTCCCACGGCGTCGCGGTCGAGAGCACGAAGTGGTCACCGTTCACGATCGGATCTCCTCCGGCTCTCGGGGTTCAGCGACCCCGTGGGAGTGCGGGACCGGACCGGACGCTACCCGCGGGCGGGGGAGCGCGTTTCCGGGGTCGACACGAGCGCGGATGAAGGCTACGGGAACGTCGAGCGCGGCGCGATCACCCGATGGTCCCACGCAGGCGGGCGTTCAGCCCACCCAGAGCCGTCGCAATCTCGTTCTCGTCACTTCCGGGGAGGAGGGCTCCGCCCTGCTCGAGGCCGTGGCGCAGGGCCTCGACCTCCTCAGGGGGGAGTCCGCCGCTGTCGAGGAGGGCCTGGAGGGCGGCGAGGATGCCGACGAGGGCGACGGCGTCGTCCAGGTCGAGGGGGCGGACGCAGGACTTCTCCATGTCATCGCTCCTGTTCAGGTCAGGGGTTCGGGGGCGGGGGCCCCACATCGGGGTGCGGGGTCGGTTTCCGGTCGGGGAGGGGCGCGGGGGACGCCCCGGGGGTCGGCGCAGGGTCGCCGACACGCCGACGCCCCGGTGCCGTTCGGCCCGGGGCGTCGGTGCGGGGGGAACGGGTCAGACGACGCGCGGGTCGGACTCCTGGGTGTCGTCCTCGGGGATGTGGACGTCCTGGACGGTCACGTTGATCTCGGCGACCTCCATGCCGGCGATGTGCTGGATGGCGTCGGCGACGGCGGAGCGCACGTCCTCGGCGACCTTCTGCAGCGGCGCGGGGTACTCGGCGACGATGGTGATATCGGCGGCGACCTGGCGCTCGCCGACCTCGACCTTGACGCCCTGGCCGCGGTCGTCGTTGCCGATCGCACTGCGAATGGCGCCGATCGCTCGGGCCGCTCCTCCGCCGAGGGCGTGGACGCCCGGGACCTCGCGCGCGGCGATGCCGGCGACCTTGGCGATGACGCCGTCCTCGATCACGGTGCGTCCGGATCCGGTGCTGGTCTGACGGGTGGTGGTCGCGGTGGTCTCGGCCATGGTCTCCTCTTTTCGCTCGGGGCCCGATCGCTCGATCAGGCGGGGTATGCAGGTAGGACGCTCCGTCGACGCCGAACGTCACGGTCGGATCCGGCCCGCCCAGGCAACTGCCAGAGAGGCGGGCCGGGCCGGGCCGGTCCTCTCAGGAACGCGGTCGACGCCCGTCGATTCGCCCTCGGCCCGGTGCTGTGGTGGCATGGAGCCGTGACCGACGCGACCGCCCCGCAGGCGCCCCTCCCCGATCGGACGGCCGCGCGCATGCGCCCGCGCGCCCTGCTCGTCCTGGCCCTGATCGGCGCGGTCGGCGGGACCCTGTCGGGCGCGTTCGGCGTCGGCGGCGGGATCGTGATGGTGCCGATGCTGATCGCGTGGGCCGGGATGGACCAGCGCCGCGCCTCCGCCACCTCGCTGCTCGCGATCGCTCCGACCTCGGTCGCCGGAGCGTTCGGCTACGCCCTCGCCGGTCAGGTCGCCTGGGTCCCGGCGGCGGTGATCGCGGCTGCGGCGATGCTCGGGGCGGTGGCCGGATCCTGGCTGCTCGCGCGGCTGCCGCTCGGCGTGCTGCGCTGGATGTTCGTGGCGCTGCTCGTGGCCGCGGCGGTGCGGATGGCCGTGTTCGGCTCGAACGACACCGGCGACGTCGCCGAGGGCTGGGGCGTGTGGCCCGGATTCGCGGGGCTCGGCATCGGGATGGGCGTCGCCTCCGGCCTCTTCGGCATCGGCGGCGGAGCGATCGCCGTGCCGGTCCTGGTCGGCGCCTTCGGGCTCGCGGACCTCCTGGCCAAGGGCACCTCGCTCGCCGCGATGATCCCGACGGCGGTCACCGGCTCGATCGCGAACGCCCGGCGCGGCCTGCTCGACGTGCGGGCGGGCCTCGTGGTCGGGCTCACCGCCACGGCGTTCTCCTTCGCCGGAGTGGCGCTCTCCTTCCTCCTGCCGGCGCGCGTGTCCGGGATCCTCTTCGCGGTCCTCCTCCTGCTCGCGGCGGTGCAGCTCGCCCTTCGCGGGCGGCGCCGCTGAGCCCTGAACGACGCGGACCCCCGCCGTCAACGCCCTGTCCGATCCGTCGCAGACGCTCGTAGCGTCGTCGCGATCGGGCGCGGGCCCGGAGGGGCGGTTGCACGATGGACCAGCAGCAGCAGCGCGATCAGCAGCACCGGCAGCAGCGGCGAGGGGGCGGCGCGAGCCTGCACCGGGACGTCGCACCCGGGGTGCACCGGCTCGAGCACGCCTGGACGAACCTCTACCTGATCGAGGAGGCGGGCCGGTTGACCGTCGTCGACGCCGGTCTCCCGAGGACGTGGCCGTACCTGGTCCGCGCGCTGGAGGTGCTCGGCCGCTCGCTCGGCGACATCGACGCCCTCGTGCTGACCCACGCGCACGTCGACCACCTCGGCGTCGCCCGCAGCCTCGTCCGGCGGGGCGTCCCCGTGCACCTGCACGCGGCCGACCAGCCGCTCGCCGCGCAGCCCTACTCCTACCGCCGCCAGCGCACCCCGTTCGCGTACCCGCTGCTGCACCCCTCCGCGATCCCGGTGCTCGGCGCGATGGCCCGTGCCGGGGCGCTCGCGGTGCCGCCCGTGCACGGGACGCTGCCGCTGACCGCCGGAGAGGTGCTCGACGTGCCCGGGTCGCCCCGCGTGCTCGCGACTCCGCGGCACACCGACGGGCACGTCTCGCTGCACCTGCCCGAGCGCGACGCGGTGATCGGCGGAGACGCACTGGTCACGCTCGACCCCTACTCCGCCCGCACCGGCCCGCACCTGGTCGCGCGCGCCGCCACCGCCGACACGGCGCAGTCCCTCGACTCGCTGCGGGTCCTCGCCGGGACCGGGGCGCGGACACTCCCTGCCCGGCCACGGCGCGCCCTGGCGCCTGGGCGTCGCGGCGGCGGCCGAGCTCGCGGCGCGGACGCCGATCGCCTAGGGCAGGCTCCGCAGGCCGCTCGGACGCCGGTGGCCTGCCTCCCCGGCCGACCCGGTCCCGCAGCCGTGACACCATCGGAGGTGATGTCGATCCCCGGTCCCGCATGAGCGCGGTCAGCTACCAGGCCGCGTCGATCCCCCTCCGCCTGGCCAGCGCCGGCATGGTCGTCGCCCTCCCCGTCCTCGCCGTCGAGCGTCTCGGCGACGTCGCGCTCGGCGGTGCCCTGACCGGAGCGGCGCTCTTCCCCGCCGTGATCGCCGCGCCGCTGGTCGGCACGGTGCTCGACCGGGTCCGCCGCCCCCGCCGGCTCCTGGTCGGCGCCGCGCTCACGACCGCCGTCGCCTTCGCGGTCGCCGCCTTCCTCGGCGAGGTGCCGACGCCGCTCATCGTGCTGCTGCTGCTCCTCGCGGGGCTCGCGACGCCCGTCTACATGGGCGGCATGTCGAGCTTCGTCACGAGCGCCATCCCGGAGCCGCGCCGCGCCTACGCGCAGGACTCGCTCTCGTACACGGTCGCCTCGATCAGCGGGCCGGCGATCGTGGGCCTCGCGGTCGGAGTCGGGGGAGCGCGGACCGCGATGCTCGCCATGGCGGTCCTCGCCCTCATCGGCGTCGTCGGGTCGCTCGGCCTGGCGATGGAGGCTCGTCCGGCGCCGACCGTCGGCGTGCTGCGGACGATCGTCGCGGGCGTCACCCACCTCGTGCGGCACCGTCCGATCGCGGTGGTCACCTCGGCGGGCACGCTCAGCCAGGTCGCGGGCGGAGCGGCGGGAGTCGCGGCGATCAGCCTCTCGGTGGAGCGGCTGGGCAGCACCGACGCCGCCGCGTGGATCCTGACCGCCTTCGCCGTGGGCGGCCTGCTCGGCGCCCTCGCCGTGGCGGCTCGCCGCTGGACCCGCCGTCCGCCGGCGTGGACCATGGGCGCCGCCTACATCGCGACCGGCGCCGTCCTCCTGGTCGCCGTCCCCGACCTGGGCGTCGTCGTGGCGATCGCCGCCTTCGCGGTCGCGGGCGTCTTCACGGCCCCCTCGAACGCGGCGATGCTGCTGCTGCGCGACCAGGAGAGCCCCGCCGCCGTCCGCTCGCAGGTGTTCACGATCGGCGCGGGGCTGCGCTCCGCCGCCGCGGCCGTCGGCGCCGTGCTGGCGGGAGCGGCGTCCGGCCTCGGAGCCTCCTGGCTCGTCGCGGGGATCGCCGTGGTCTGGATCGGCTCCGGCCTGCTCCTGCGCCTGTTCCCCGCGCGCGACCGCGACTGACCCGAGCCGCGCGCGGAGCGCTCGGCGGGACCGGCACCACCGCGCGCGGGGATCGCGATCAGGCCGCGACGCCCGCCAGCGTGCCCGTGCTCGGCCCGTTCGGGTCGGTGATCATGCAGTTGATCGTGCGGTCGCCCGTGCCCCAGCTCTCGGCGGTCGGGTAGTAGTAGCTGAAGTCGTACGCCGAGTCCTGGTAGCCGATCCCGGTGAACGACTCGAACGCCGTGACGCAGTCGGTCTCGGCCTGCTCCGTCGCGACGGACTCGCCCGGGTACTCGTCGGCATCGGCCATCGTCAGGTTCTGGAACACCTCGTAGACGTGCGGGTCGGTGCAGGGCACGGTCGGCACGTCGGTGACCTCGGTCGCCTCCTCGCTGAGCTCGCCGTTCAGGCAGTCGCCCACGCGCAGCTGGAAGACGTCGGTCGTCCCGCCCTCGGTGATCTCCCCGGTCTCGTCGTCGCGGGTCTCGCCTCCCATCAGGCCGTTCAGGCCCGAGCAGCCGGTCAGGCCGAGGGCGAGGGCCGCGCCGGCGGCCAGGACGAGGGCGGTTCTGCGGCGGTTCATGGCGACTCCCGGGATCAGCGGTACGGAGGTGTTCCTGTGACGACTCCCAGGCTAGAGGTGCAGGGCATCCGTCCCGAGGGGGATGCACTCGATCCGGATCTCCACTTTCCGGAGTAGCGGACGCTCAGCCCCGTCCGGTCGAATGGGGTCATGGCTCAGAAGACGGTCGCAGACCAGCTCATCGCTCAGCTCATCGACGCCGGCGTCTCCCGCATCTACGGGATCGTCGGGGACTCGCTGAATCCGATCGTCGACGCGGTGCGCCGCAGCGGCGGCTCCGAGAAGGGAGGCATCGACTGGATCCACGTGCGCAACGAGGAGGCGGCCGCCTTCGCCGCCGGCGCGGAGGCGCAGCTCACCGGGCGCCTCGCCGTCTGCGCCGGCAGCTGCGGCCCCGGCAACCTGCACCTGATCAACGGCCTCTACGACGCGCACCGCTCCTCCGCCCCGGTGCTCGCCATCGCGAGCCACATCCCGAGCAACGAGATCGGCTCGTCCTACTTCCAGGAGACGCACCCGGACAGGCTCTTCGTCGAGTGCTCGAACTACCGCGAGCTGATCTCGACCGCCGCCCAGGCCCCGCGGGTCGTCAACGCCGCGATGCGCAGCGCGGTGGCGCTCCGCGGAGTCGCCGTGGTCACCCTCCCCGGCGACATCGCCGAGCTGGAAGCGGTGGACGGCTTCCCCGCGTTCGTGCTGCCGTCGACGCCCGTCCTGGTCCCCGCCGACGCCGACGTCCGCGCCCTCGCGGCCGCGATCGACCAGGCGCGGACCGTCGCGATCTTCGCGGGCGCCGGAGTGCAGAACGCGCACGACGAGGTCGTCGCCTTCGCCGAGCTGGTGGGCGCGCCCGTCGGGCACAGCCTGCGCGGCAAGGAGTGGATCCAGTACGACAACCCCTACGACGTCGGCATGACGGGCCTCCTCGGCTACGGAGCGGCGCACGCCGGCATGCACGACGCCGACCTGCTCCTCCTCCTCGGCACCGACTTCCCCTACGAGCAGTTCCTCCCCGACGCCTCGAAGGTCGTGATCGCTCAGGTCGACAGCGACGCCTCGAAGCTCGGACGCCGCGTCAGCGTCGCGCACCCCGTCCACGGCGACGTGGCGGCGACCCTCACCGCGCTGACCCCGCTCGTGCAGCGGAAGGACCACCGCTTCCTCGACAAGACGCTGAAGAAGCACGAGAAGCTGGTCACCGGAGTCGTCGGGAAGTACACCGAGGTCGGCACGCGCAGCCCGATCCACCCCGAGCTCGTCGCGTCCACGCTCGACGGCCTGCTCTCCGAGGACGCGATCGTCACCGCCGACACCGGCATGGGCAACGTCTGGCAGGCCCGCTACATCACCCCCAACGGGAAGCGGCGCCTGCTCGGCTCGTACATGCACGGCTCGATGGCGAACGCGCTGCCGCAGGCGGTCGGCGCGCAGCTCTCGCACCCGGGGCGCCAGGTCGTCTCGCTGAGCGGCGACGGCGGGCTCTCGATGCTGATGGGCGAGCTGGTCACGGTCGCCGCCTACCGGCTGCCCGTGACGATCGTCGTGTTCAACAACTCCACGCTCGGGCTGGTGAAGGTCGAGATGCTGGTCGACGGCTTCCCGGACTTCGCTGTCGACGTGCCGATGGTCGACTACGCGAAGGTGGCGGAGGCGATCGGCATCCGCGGCATCCGCGTCGAGGACCCGCGCGACGTGGAGGAGGCCCTCCGGTCGGCACTCGCCGACGGCGGCCCGGTCCTCGTCGACGTGGTGACGGATCCGCTCGCCCTCTCGCTCCCACCCACGATCACGGGCGCGCAGGTGAAGGGCTTCGCGCTGGCGGTCTCGAAGATCGTGATGAACGGAGGAGCGGGCGAGGCCGTCGCGCTGGCCCGCACCAACATCAAGCACGCCCTCCGATGATCGACGCCCGGGCGCTCGCGAGCGGCACCTGGTTCGTCCGGGGCTCCTCGCTGCCGCTCTGGCGCTCGCGGTCGGGGGTGGCGATCACGTACGCGCCGCTCCCGACCGGCGGGATCGGCGACGTCGTCAGCTGGCGCGGCCGCACGCGCTCGCACTATGTGGTCGGGATCGACACCCCCGACCCGCACGATCTGTCCGGCTTCCGCTGGCGGGGCGTCGAGCCGCTGACCCTCCTCGCCCGCAGCCGCTGGTCGTTCGTGGCCGCCGACGAGGAGGCGGGCTGGGCGCTCACCCGTTTCGCCCGGACGCCGTTCACGCCCGCCGGCGTCGACGTGTACGTCCGCGAGCCGCACCCGGCCCGCGGCGTCCTCGCGGCGGCGCTCGCCGCGTGCGCCGCCGACCCGCGCACGTCCGCGCTGCGCCCGCGCCTCTTCGAGGTCGCGCCCTGACTCCTGAGCGCGCGCCCTCCCGTGAGGCGTCACGAACGGTCGTCATCCCGCTTGGATGACGACCGTTCGCGACCCCTCGGCGGTCGTCGATGCGGAGCCCGGTCGGCGAGTGCTCGTCGCAGGCGCTCGACGGAGCGCTCGGGGTGGGGGACGAACTCGGCGCCGACGATGCGGACGACGCGGACCCCGATCGAGGCGAGGTCGTCGTAGCGGCCGAGGTCGCGCGCGAAGCGCCGGTTGCTGGTGCGATGATCGTCGCCCTCGTACTCCCACGCGACCCGCTCCGCGGGGTACCAGCCGTCCGGCCGCCCGACGAAGACCCCGTCGGAGTCGAACAGCGGCTCCTGCAGCACCGGCTCCGGGAGCCCCGCCCGCATGGACGCGAGCCGGAACCGCGACTCCTGCCGCGACTCCGCCCCGTCGCGCACCAGAGCGAGCGCGGCGCGGAGTCGCACCGAGCCCCGACCGCGGAAGGCCGACACGCGCTCCCGCAGGTCGGGCAGCGGCACCCAGGGCCGTTGATCCGCCGGATCGCCGACGACCGGCGTGCGCACCAGCGCGTCGCCCACCGCGACGAGGTCGTCCGGCTCGAGGAGCGCGGAGAGATGGCAGAAGAGCGAGGCCGGATCGGTGAGGGGGAGTCCGCGGCGGAGGACACGGCGGACGTCGGGATCGGCGAGGGCGTGGCCGACGACGTTCCGGTGCCGGGGAGCGCGTCCCGGCCGGCGGACGCTGACGTGCACCGGCTCGTCCGCAGCGGCGGGCGGGAGGTCGAGCGGCCAGAGCCGCGCCGCCGTCACGTGGCTCAGGAGCGCCTCCGGACCGACCAGCGCGAGGAGCGCCTCCGCGCGCAGGCGCAGGTCGGGGTCGGGGTCGGCGGTGCGGACGCCGTGGAAGGGCCGGTGGAGGTCGGAGCTGCGGAGCCGCCCGCGGCTCAGACCGCTCGCGCGAGCGTCAGCGACGGTGAAGGCGCGGCCGCGGAGTCCGATCGGAAGCGGCGAGGGATCGTGCATCCGGCCACTGTCCCGCCTCCCGATCCTCGTGAACCGGTTCTCCACAGGTCGGATCCGCCGCCCACCCCGCTCGACCGCGTCCATGCGTCACGAACGGCCGCCATCCCGCTCGGATGACGACCGTTCGCGACCCCTCAGCGAGCTGGTGCGCGCAGGTGCGGGCGCGTCACTCGCCGAGCGTGATCGCCTGCGCCTCGACGAGCTCGGGCTCGGGCTCGTGGGCGTCGGCGCGGGCCAGGGTGCGGCGTCCGAGCAGCACGATCAGCGCGGCGACGGCGACGGCTCCGGCCGCGGCGTACATCGGGAAGGCCGGCGAGATCGCGGCGGCCAGGGCGGAGGCGGCGGGCGGGGCGATCGCGCCGCCGAGGAAGCGGACGCCGGAGTAGGCGGACGAGGCGACGGAGCGGGGCAGGTCGGTCGCCTCCATCACGCACTCGGTGAGCACCGTGTTGACGACTCCGAGCAGCAGGCCGCCGACGATGATGCAGACGATCAGGCCGACACGGGACGAGATCACGAGGCCGCCGGCGATCAGGTCGAGCGCGAGCAGCAGCAGCACCGAGCGCAGCACGACGGTGCGCGGGAGGCGCCGGGTGAGCAGCGGAGCGACGAACACGGAGGTGACCGCCACGCCCAGGCCCCAGCCGAAGAACGTGAAGCCGAGGCCCATCTCGTCCAGCCCGAGCGGGTAGGGCGTGTAGGCGAGCAGCACGAAGAAGCCGATGTTGTAGAACAGGGCGGCGCCCGCCAGCGTTCGGATGGCCGGGACCTTGAGGGCCGCGAAGGGCGCCGAGAGCGGAGTCGGAGAGGGCTTCGGGCCGTCCTCGCGCAGGAGCGTCGCGATGGCGATGAAGCCGACGGCCATCAGCACGGCGGTCCCGAAGAACGGGCCGCGCCACGAGACGCTGCCGAGGAGCCCGCCGAGCAGCGGGCCGATGGCGATGCCGACGCCCAACGCGGCCTCGTAGAGCACGATCGCCGCGGAGGAGCCTCCGCTCGCCGCGCCGACGATGGTCGACAGGGCGGTCGAGATGAACAGCGCGTTGCCGAAGCCCCAGCCCGCGCGGAAGCCGATGACGCCCTCGACACTGCCCGCCGTGCCGGCGAGCGCGGCGAACACCACGATCAGCACCAGGCCGATCATGAGGGTCTTCTTGGCGCCGATGCGGCTGGAGAGCCAGCTGGTGAAGAACATCACGACGCCGGTGATGACGAGGTAGCTCGTGAAGAGCAGGGAGGTCTCGGTCGGAGTCGCCTGCAGGCTCTCGGCGATGGCCGGGAGGATCGGGTCGACCAGGCCGATCCCCATGAAGGCGATCACCGCGGCGAAGGCGACGGCCCAGACGGCCAGCGGCTGCTTCAGGATCGAGCCCTGGGCGGGCGAGTGGGGGGAGGTGGTCACGGCGTGGAGCCTTTCTCGGGGGAGGAGGGGACGGGGGCGCCGGCGATCCGGGCGACGCGGGCCTCGACGAGGGTCGCGGCGCGCTCGAGGGCGAGGCGGTCGTCCTCGTCGAGGTCCTCGAACAGCGGGGCCAGGGCGGCCTCGAGGCGGAGACGGTGCTCGGCGAGGGCGTCGAAGCCGGCGGGAGTGCCCTCGATCAGCCAGGCGCGGCCGTCGCCGGCGTCGTGGACGCGGCGGATCCAGCCGGCCTCGTCGAGCCGGGCGATGATGCCGGTCATCGTCGGCTGGGTGACGCGGACCCGCTCGGCGAGCTCGCCGAGGCGGGAGGGGGAGGCGGTGCGCAGCTCGGCGAGCGTCGACCAGACGGCTCCGGACTGCGCGCCGAGCCCGGTCGCGCCGCTCGCCCGGCCCGCGAACCGCGTGAGGGCGGTGGCGGCGGAGGCGAGACGCACGGGGGCGCTGGAATCGGGCACGAGAAACAATATAGCACGCCTATGTAGTTCGGTGGAGGGCGCTTCGAGTCCACCCTCCATCGCGCGCACTCACTGACGTTCTCCTCCGTTTCTGTGACAGGATCATCCGTATTCGCGCGTCCACTCCCGCGATCACCGACGGAAAGAGAAGTCATGTCCCCCAGCGAGCACGACGTCGTCGTGATCGGAGCCGGTGCCACCGGACTCACCGCGGCGCTCCGGCTGCAGCAGCACGGCCTCGACGTCGTCGTCGTCGAGGCGCGCGAACGCGTAGGCGGGCGGCTCGAGACCCGCGTGGTCGACGGGCAGCTCCTCGAGCTCGGCGGCCAGTGGGTCTCGCCGGACCAGACGGCGCTCCTCGAGACCCTCGACGAGCTCGGCCTCGGCACCTACTCCCGCTACCGCGAGGGCGAGAGCGTCTACATCGGCGCCGACGGCTCCGCTCGCCGCTTCACCGGCGACATCTTCCCGGGGAGCGAGCGCACCGAGTCCGAGATCTCCCGCCTGATCGAGGTGCTCGACCGCCTCGTCGCCGAGACGGACCCGGCGGCGCCGTGGACGCATCCGCTCGCCCGCGACTACGACCGCATCACCTTCGCCGCCTGGCTGGAGCAGCAGAGCGACGACGAGGAGGCGCGGGCCAACATCGCCCTCTTCCTCGCCGACGCCATGCTCACCAAGCCGGCGCACGCCTTCTCCCTCCTCCAGGCGCTCCTCATGGCCGCGAGCGCGGGGAGCTTCAGCAACCTGGTCGACGCCGACTTCATCCTCGACAAGCGCGTGATCGGCGGCCTCCAGCAGGTCCCGGAGCGGCTCGCCGAGCGCCTCGGCGCCGAGCGCGTCCTGCTCGGGCACCCGGTCCGCTCCGTCCGCCACGGTGACGACGGGGTCGAGGTGCGCGCCGACGGCGCCGTCCTCCGCGCCCGCCGCGCGATCGTCGCCGTGCCGCCGAACCTCGTCGGCCGCATCTCGTTCGACCCGCCGCTCCCGCGCCTGCGGCAGCAGGCCCTGCAGCACCAGTCGCTCGGCCTCGTGATCAAGGTGCACGCCACGTACGCCACGCCCTTCTGGCGCGCCGACGGCCTCTCCGGCACCGCGTTCAGCCCGCACTCGCTCGTGCACGAGGCCTACGACAACTCGAACCACGGGGAGGAGCGCGGCACCCTGGTCGGCTTCGTCTCGGACGAGAAGGCCGACCGCGTGCTCGCGCTCGACGAGGCGGAGCGGAAGGCCGCGATCCTCGACTCGCTCGCCGCCTACTTCGGCCCGGCCGCACTCGATCCGGTCGTCTACTACGAGAGCGACTGGGCGTCCGAGGAGTGGACGCAGGGCGCGTACGCCGCGAGCTTCGACCTGGGCGGGCTGACCCGGTACGGCGCGCTGCAGCTGGAGCCGGTGGGTCCGCTCCGCTTCGGCACGAGCGACCTCGCCGCCGAGGGCTACCAGCACGTCGACGGCGCCATCCGCGTCGGCAGGCGCCTGGCACAGGAGATCATCGACGAGGACGGCGCGACCGCACCGGCCCCCCAGCGCGAAGGAGCACAGCCCGCATGAGCACCCACTACGCCGTGATCGACCCGGCCACGGGGGAGACCCTCCGCGAGTACCCGACCCTCGGCGACGCCGAGCTGACCGCGGCGATCGGCTCGGCGCAGGACGCGTACTCCTCGTGGTCGCGGACCGTGCCCGTCGCGACCCGCGCGGCGCTGATCGCCCGCGTGGCAGACCTGCACGTCGAGCGCGCCGACGAGCTCGCGGCGATCATCGTCCGCGAGATGGGCAAGCCGCTCGACCAGGCGCAGGGCGAGGTCGGCTTCGCCGCCGACATCTACCGCTACTACGCCGAGAACGGCGAGGCCTTCCTCGCCGACGAGCCGATCGAGCTCGCCGAGGGCACCGGCTCCGCGCTGATCCGCCGCGCCGGGCTGGGCGTGCTGCTGGGCATCATGCCGTGGAACTTCCCCTACTACCAGGTGGCCCGCTTCGCCGGCCCGAACGTGGTCGCGGGCAACACGATCCTGCTCAAGCACGCGCCGCAGTGCCCGGAGTCGGCCGCCGCCATCGCCGACGTGTTCCGCACCGCGGCCGAGGAGCTGGGCGCGCCCGCCGGCGTCTACGTGAACCTCTACGCCACGAACGAGCAGGCCGCGACCGTCATCGCCGACCCCCGGGTCCAGGGTGTCTCCGTCACCGGCTCCGAGCGGGCCGGCGCGGCCGTCGCGGAGCTCGCGGGCCGACACCTGAAGAAGGTCGTGCTCGAGCTCGGCGGCTCCGACCCGTTCGTGCTCCTGTCGACCGACGACCTCGACAAGGCGGTCGAGGACGCGGTCGCCGCACGCCTGGACAACAACGGCCAGTCCTGCAACGCCGCGAAGCGCTTCATCGTGATCGACGAGCTGTACGACGCGTTCGCCGAGAAGTTCACGGAGGCGTTCACCCGCGCCCAGCCGGCCGACCCGTTCGCGGAGGGCACCCTCCTCGGCCCGCTCTCCTCCTCCGCCGCGACGGAGCGACTCGAGGCTCAGCTGGCGGCCGCGCGCGAGCAGGGGGCCACCGTCCGCGCCAGCGGCGAGGTGACCGGCAACTTCTTCCCGCCCGCCGTGCTCGAGGGCGTCACGCCCGAGATGGACGCCTACCGCGAGGAGTTCTTCGGCCCCGTCGCCGCGCTCTACCGCGTCCGCGACGAGGACGAGGCGATCGCCCTCGCGAACGACACCCCCTACGGCCTCGGCTCCTACCTCTACACGACCGACCAGGAGCAGGCGCTGCGCCTGGCGGACCGGATCGACGCGGGCATGGTCTGGATCAACCTCGTCCTCGGCGACGCGGCCGAGCTGCCCTTCGGCGGTGTGAAGCGCTCGGGCACCGGCCGCGAGATGGGCCGCCCCGCCCTCGAGGAGTTCGTGAACAAGAAGCTCATCCGCATCGCGTGAGACGGGCGCGCGCCGGGCCCCGGAGGCGATCCGGAGCCCGGCCCGCAGCCGCTCGGCGTGCGCCCGCTCACTTCTTCGTCAGCGACGACTCCTTGTGCGCGGCCTTCGCGTCGGTCTTGTCGCTCTGCACGATCCAGTAGGGCTCGTCGTCCGAGGCGTTGAACTTCTGCCCCTCGAACTGGAACTCCTTCGTCTTCTTCTCGACCAGCTCGCCGTGGGTCTCGCCCTGCGAGGTGTTCCAGCTGATCTTGTCGCCCTTCTTCACGAGGCGGCTCCTCTCTCTCGGTCGCGCCGGAGCGCGGTGGTCCCCTCGCGCGGGAGCGCGATGGTGGTGGTGACGTCGACGATCGCCGGGGCGGCGGGCGCCGACGAGAAGCCGAACCGCACGGGCGGCGAGAGCGGGCGCAGCGGGCCGAGGTCCTCCTCCGCCAGCACCGCGTGGACCCCCTCGACGCGGCGGATCGCCCGCACGCCGTAGTACTCGCGGCGTCCGTGCCCGGCCGACCCGGCCGTGCTCACTCCGCGGACGAGCAGGGAGGCGACCGGCGAGATCGCGGTCAGCCATGCCGGGTGCTCGGCGAGCGGTCGTGGAACGATCCGCAGCAGCCGGCCGAGCGGAGTGAGACCGCCGAGCTCCAGGCGCACCGCGAGCGGTCCGGCCGCGACGGACAGGCCGCCCGCGATCCTCCGCCACGACACCGGCGCGATCCGCACCTCGTCGAACGCGTACGTCGACCCGATGAAGTCCGCGACCTCGCGGGTCGGTGCGATCAGGAGGCGGTGGCCGTCGCCGTCCTCGACCATCGCGTCGGCGAACGGGCCGAAGGGGGTGTCCTCCCAGAGGCCCAGCACGATCCTCGTGCCCGAGGACGTGCCGAACCCCGCGATGCGCCCGCCGAAGCGGAGGAGCCGCGGGGTCCGGCCGGTCATCAGGAGGCCGAGCGCAGCAGCGTGAACGAGCCGTCGCGGACGATCAGCGTGGTGACCTCGCCCTCGACGACCTGCTCCGGGTCGCTCGAGGCGGCCAGCGTCCACTCGGCGCCGGGCGCCTCGGGAACGGTGAACTCGACGCCGTTCTCCGCCGCGTTCAGCAGCAGGGCGAAGCTCGCGCTGCCCTCGTGCTCGAACACGAAGGTGATCGAGCGGGCGTCGGGGTTGTCCCAGTCCTCGTCGGCGAAGCCCTGCGCGTCGGAGCGGAGGATGTCGACCGTGTCGGGGCCGCCGTCGCCGGGGGCGCGGCGGAACCACTTCGGGCGCAGCGCCGGCTCCGCGGCGCGGAGGGCGATCAGCTCGCGGGTGAAGGCGAGCAGCTCGCGGTCCGCGTTCTCCCAGTCGAACCACGAGATCTCGTCGTCCTGGCAGTAGGCGTTGTTGTTGCCGCCCTGCGTGCGGGCGATCTCGTCGCCGCCCAGGATCATCGGCACGCCGGCCGAGAGCAGCAGCGTCGCGAGGAAGTTGCGGCGCATGCGGTCGCGGCGCTCGTTGACCGCCTCGTTCTCGGTCGGGCCCTCGGCGCCGTTGTTGGAGGAGCGGTTGTCGCTCTCGCCGTCGTTGTTGTCCTCGCCGTTGGCCGCGTTGTGCTTGCGCGAGTACGCGGTGAGGTCGGCGAGGGTGAAGCCGTCGTGCGCGGTGACGAAGTTGATGCTGGAGACCGGCGAGCGGCGGTCGGCCTCGTACACGTCGGGGGAGCCGAGGACGCGCTGCGCGGTCGTGCCGAGCACCGAGTCGGCGCCGTTCCAGAAGTCGCGCACGTCGTCGCGGAACTTCCCGTTCCACTCCGACCAGTCCGAGGGGAAGCCGCCGACCTGGTAGCCGGCGGTGTCCCACGGCTCGGCGATCATCTTGACGGGCGCGAGCACCGGGTCCTGCGCGATCAGGTCGAGGAAGGCGCTGTGCACCTCGGCCTCACCGGTCTGGCGGGTGAGGGTGGTGGCGAGGTCGAAGCGGAAGCCGTCGATGTGCATCTCGGTCACCCAGTAGCGCAGCGAGTCCATGATCAGGCCGAGCGCGGCCGGGTGCGCGACGTTGAGGCTGTTGCCGGTGCCGGTGGTGTCGAAGTAGTTCGCGCGGTCCTCCTCCACCAGTCGGTAGTAGGAGCCGTTGTCGATGCCCTTGAACGAGAGGGTGGGGCCCTTGTCGTTGCCCTCGGCGGTGTGGTTGTAGACCACGTCGAGGATGACCTCGAGGCCGGCCTCGTGGAACGCCTTGACCATGGCCTTGAACTCGTCGACCTGCGAGCCGTCGTCCCCGGCGTGCGAGTACTCGTTGTGCGGCGCGAAGAAGCCGAGGGAGTTGTAGCCCCAGTAGTTGCGCAGGCCCTTCTCCTCGAGGTGCGAGTCCTGCACGAACTGGTGCACGGGGAGCAGCTCGACCGAGGTCACGCCCAGGTCGGTGAAGTGCTTGATCGCGGCGGGGTGCGCGAGGCCGCGGTAGGTGCCGCGGATGTCCTCGGGCACGTCGGGGTGCAGCTTCGTGAAGCCCTTCACGTGCACCTCGTAGACGACGGTCTCCTCGAGCGGGATGCGCGGCGCGGTGTCGCCGCTCCAGTCGAAGGAGTCGGGGTCGGTGACGACGCAGCGGGGGACCGCGTGCGCGGAGTCGGCGTCGTTGCGGGAGTCGGCGTCCTCGTAGAACTGGCCGAAGACGTCCTCGGACCAGGTGTACGAGCCCTCGATCGCGGTGGCGTGCGGGTCGAGGAGGAGCTTGGCGGCGTTGTGGCGGAGGCCGTTGGCGGGGTCCCAGGGGCCGTCGACGCGCAGTCCGTAGCGGGTGCCGATGCCCATCTCGGGGACGAGGCCGTGGAAGACGTGGCCGGTCCGCTCGGTGAGGGCGACGCGGGTCTCTGCTCCGGACTCGTCGAAGAGGCAGACCTCGACGCTGTCCGCGGTCTCGGAGTAGACGGCGACGCCGGCGCCGGCGTCGCCGCGGAGGGAGACGCCGAGGGGATACGGGAAGGAACGGGGGGATGCGGGCATGCGTCCATCCTGACCGGGCGGCTCCGGGAGCTTCGCGCCCTTGTCGCCGCGCCCGCCTCCCGCTAATCTTCCAGGCCCTCCCTTCGACACGGCGCCCTCCGCGGGCATATAGTCAGCTGGCTTACTAAATCGTCGGAGGAGAGCGTCGTGCGCAACCGCAAGTGGATCGGGCTGGTCGTCATCAGCCTCGGAGTGGCGACGATCATCGTCGACTCGACCATCGTCAACGTCGCCATCCCGTCGATCGTCGCCGATCTCGGGATCACCTCGACCCAGGTGCAGTGGGTGCAGGAGTCGTACACGCTCGTGTTCGCCGCGCTCCTGCTGGTCTTCGGCACCCTCGCCGACCGCTGGGGCCGGCGCCGCATGCTGATCGTCGGCGTCTCGCTCTTCGCGCTCTCCTCCGTCGCGGCGGCCCTCGCTCCGACCGGCGACCTGCTGATCCTCTCCAGGGTCGTGCAGGGCGTCGGAGGAGCGATGGTGCTGCCGACGACCCTCTCGCTGATCAACGCCACCTTCCGCGGGCGCGAGCGCGCCATCGCCTTCGCCGTCTGGGGCTCGACCATCGGCGGCATGACCGCGGTCGGCCCGCTGCTCGGCGGCTGGCTCACCACCGACTTCTCCTGGCGCTGGGCGTTCGGCATCAACATCCCGCTCGGCGTGATCATCGTGGTCGGAGCGCTGCTGTTCGTCGACGAGTCGCGGCAGCCCGACGGGCGGAGGGTCGACCTCGTCGGCGCCGCGCTCTCGATCATCGCCTCCGCCTCCCTGGTGTTCGCCCTCATCGAGGGGCGCACCCTCGGCTGGTGGGGCGTCGACGAGCGCCTGAGCGTCGGCGGCTGGAGCTGGCCGCTCGGTCTCTCGCCGGTCCCGATCGCGTTCGCCGTCGCGGTGCTCGCCGGGGTCGACTTCGTCCTCTGGGCGCGGGCCCGCGAGCGCGCCGGGCGCTCGGCGATGCTCGCGATCGGGCTCTTCCGCCTCGCCTCGTTCCGCAACGGCAACCTCGCCGCGATGATCGTCTCGCTCGGCGAGTTCGGGATCATCCTGGCGCTGCCGATCTGGCTCCAGAGCGTCCTCGGCTACACGGCCGTGCAGACCGGCCTGGTGCTCCTCGCGCTCGCGCTCGGCTCCTTCGTCGCCTCGGGCTTCGCCGGCGCCTTCGGCAACAGGGTCGCGCCGGTGCTGATCGTGCGGGTGGGCCTCGCGGCCGAGATCGTCGGCGTCGCGGGCATCGGCCTGGTCGTCTCCGACTCCACTCCGTGGTGGGCCCTCGTCCCGTTCCTCGCCGTCTACGGCTTCGGCGTCGGCCTCGCGACGGCGCAGCTGACCGGGGTCGTGCTCCGGGACGTGCCCGTCGAGCTCAGCGGGCAGGGCTCGGGCACGCAGTCGACCGCGCGGCAGATCGGCTCGGCGCTGGGCATCGCCGTGCTCGGGACGATCCTCTACACCTCGACCGCGGGGGTCCTCACGACCTCGCTCGAGCAGCAGGGCCTCCCCGCGGAGCAGGTCGCGAGCACCGTCGACGCGGTGGTCGACTCCTCCGGCGCCGCGATCGCCGGGCTGGCCGCCTCACCGGACACCGCCGACGCTGCCCGGGCGGCGGGCGAGGCGTTCTCGGACGGCACCCGCTACGCGGCCTTCGCCGCCGCCGGGTTCCTCGCCGTCGGCTTCCTGGCCACGCTCTCGCTCGGCCGCCCGGCAGAGGAGGAGGGGCCGGAGGTCAGCTCAGCGGAGCCGAGTCGTCGGCGGTGAAGACGATCTTGCCGATCGTGCGGTCGGCGCCGGTCGCTCGGCGCGACAGCACGTCGACGACGTCGCCCAGCGGATGCACGGCGCCCGGCCGGGGCCGCAGCTCGCCGGAGGTGGCGAGCGAGACCGCGCGCCCGATCCGCTCCGCCGTCGCCACCACGATCATGTTGCGCACCCGCGGGCGGTCGCGGCGGACGAGGCCCGTCGCCTGCGAGACCAGCGCCGGACCGCTCGGCACCAGCGTCGCGATGCGCCCGCCCTCGGCCAGGAGGATCGCCGCGTCGTCGACCGGCAGGTGGCCGGAGACGTCGACGACCACGTCGAAGCGGCCGCCCAGCACCCCGAGGTCGAGCGCGCGGTAGTCGTGCGGCTCGGCGCCGAGCGAGCGGAGCAGGTCGGCGGAGGCGGCCGAGCCGGTGGCCGCGACCGTGCAGCCCGCCCGCACCAGCAGCTGGATCGTCGGATCGCCGATGGCTCCCGAGCCGCCGCTGACGAGGACGCGCTCGCCGGCGCGCACGTGCAGTGCGTCCACCAGGCCCACCGCGGTGCCGCCCGACATCGCGAGCGTGACGGCCTCGACGAAGCCGAGGGAGTCGGGCATCGGGACGAGCGAGCGGCTGCGCGCGATGGACGCACCGGCGAAGGCGTCGCCGTCGCGGGTCATCCCCACCACGCGGTCGCCGATCGCGACCGAGTGCGACCCCGGGCCGAGCGCCTCGACGGTGCCGGCGATGTCGAGGCCGAACCCGTAGGGACGGGAGCGGCCGACGGCCATGATCCGCGCGGAGCCGGACAGGATCTTCTCGTCGGTCGCGTTGATGCTCGCCGCGCGCGTGCGCACCAGGACCTCGCCGCGACCCGGCATCGGCACCGGCGCCTCCCGCCACGAGAGCAGATCGGGCCCGCCGAACCTGTCGTACCCGAGTCGTCGCATGTCGCTCCCGTCGTCCGTGCCAGCCCCCCGAGCCTAGGGCGTGGCCGCTGAGCGGAGGCGTCGCGGGCGCCCGGCGGAACCCCCTCCGGTACCCGCGGGCCCGGTGCTACCGTGGCGGCCATGAGCGCAGACGACAGCCCCGAGTTCGCAGGCTTCGAGGCCACCCCCTCCACCGATGCGGAGAAGGCCGACGACGTCCGCCCCGCCGACTCCGAGGTCGAGGAGAACACGACGGCCGACGAGAGCCGCGACCCGGACCACGGCTACGACCCGATGAGCGAGAGCGGCTCCGAGAACGCCCCCGAGGACGAGGTCGGCCCCCGCGAGGACGAGGAGGGCCTGCTTCCCCCCGGCAGCACCGCCGAGGGAGCCGGCACCGCGCTCGGCGCCGACGCCGTCGAGGGCGGCGAGCCCCTGGGCGAGAACGCGAGCGCGGGCACCCCCGGTCAGCTCGCCGACGAGCGCTGGCGCACCAACGGCATCAACCCGCTGGGGTGAGCCTTCTTCCGCGGCGGTCCCCGCCCGCCGCGGCGCAGTCGGCTACTCGGGATGGCCGGGCGGGCGGAGCGTCCTGCGTCCAGCTACGACGGAACGCTGACACGCGTTCCGCCGGTTCGCCTCGCGGACACAGCGGCGGTGGACGCCCGGCCGCGCGGGCCATCGACTCCTCCATCCACGGCCACGGCGGTGCGCCGTGAGGCGAACCGTCGAAACGCGTTCCAGCGTTTCGGCGTAGCCGGTCGCGACACGCTCCACCTGCCAGGCCGTCTGCGGGAGCCGACCGCGCCGCGGCGGGCGGGGACCGCCGCGGGAGTGAACACCGCCTGAGGCGAACCGACGAAACGCGTTCCAGCGTTTCGGCGTAGCCGGACGCGACACGCTCCACCTGCCCGGCCTTTCCTGGGAGCCGACCGCGCCGCGGCGGGCGGGGACCGCCGCGCAACAAACACAGCTGGCGTTCCGGTTGTTCGGAGGAGGAGCAGGGGTGGGCGCCGTAGCGTTCCGGGAGCGCGGCACGCCGGTCGCGCGGACGGGGAGTCCCATGTCGTTGTTCCTGAACCGCACTCGTGAGGTCCGATGGACCGAGGACGAGAGGCGGGCGCTGGCCGAGGCGGTGGCGGAGGACCGGGCCGACGCCTGGCGCGGAGTGGGTGCGCTCGATCGCACCGTCGTCGTCTCGACCGAGGATCCCGGCGTCCGCGGCGGCGCGCGCTGGCCCACCGATCACCGTGCGTTCCTGCGCGTCGACCGCGGCACCTCCGTGGTGCTCGCTACCGACGGGCTGAGCGATCCCTTCGACCGGCTCGCGCATCCCGGCACCGGTCTCGGCCTCGAGCTGTGCCTCGAGACGTCCGCCGTCCGCGGCGTCCCCACCGCCGAGCTCTGGAACCACTGGCACTTCCGCCTGCTGTACGAGGCCGCCCGACGGGCCGCCCTGCAGGGGGTGTGCTGCCGCAGCTCCCTCGACACGGCGCGGCTCGCGAACGTCGCGGCGCCGCCCGCCTGGACCGACGAGCAGGGCACCGTCGGTGTCCTCCTGGGCCTGCGCAGCCCCGGCCTGCCCGAGCGGCTCGACCTGGCGACCGGTCACGCCGACCTGGTCACCCTCACGCCACTGCGGCCGCAGGAGCACGCCCGGGCGTCGGTCGACGCGGGCGCCCGTGCCGAGATCGCCGAGCGCCTCGGGGCCCTGCCGCACGAGGAGCTCGTGCACACGGCCCGGCCGCTCGTGGTCTGAGGAGCGTCGCGGGTCAGGAGCCCTCGGCCGGCTCCGGCACCACGGTCATCTCGCCGGTGTTGTTCGCGCTCGCGATGAACTGCTCGATCCACAGGCGGTTCAGCGACGGCCGCTTGCTGCCGTGGAACCGGAAGTGCAGCGGAGTCGTCGGGTGCACCCAGACGGAGCTGCGGCCGTAGCCGGACGACTCCGGCTCGCTCCAGGAGAGGCTGAACGACTCGTTCCGCCGCATCTTGGTGAACATCGCGACCTTGAGGTGCGCGAGGAGCCGGTCCTCGAAGTCGATCTCGAGTGATTGCGGTCCGTAGATCAGTCGTCCCATTGTCTCCGCCGTGAAGTGGTGCCGACGCGCCGGAGTCCCGGACGGCGTCGCGGGCTCCGTGAGCTCGGGAGCCGCCACGGAGAGGATACCGATCCTGCGGCCCGGAGGGGTGACACGGGTTTCGCCTCCGCCGGCCGGGGACGGGATCACCCCGTCAACGACGGACGCCCCGCCGACCGGATCCGGGGATCCTGGTCGACGGGGCGTCGGAAGTCGGAGATTACTCGCCGACGCCGCGGATGTTCGCGGCCTGCGGGCCCTTGCGGCCCTGCTCGACGTCGTACTCGACGTGCTGGTTCTCGACGAGCTCGCGGTAGCCCTGCTTCGCGATGGCGGAGAAGTGCGCGAACACGTCGGCGCCTCCGTCGTCGGGAGCGATGAAGCCGAAGCCCTTTTCGGAGTTGAACCACTTAACGGTGCCAGTAGGCATTTCTTTTCCTTATGTGTTAATGACGCCGACCGGGGCCGGCGTCGTCAGAGTCCGCACGAGTGTGCGGTACCCGCTCGACTCGGCCTCCGCGGGTGAAACACGCGTCTGCCGGAGTCGTCCGGGTCGTCTAGGGGCTGAGCTCGCGCCTCCGGGGGAGGGCGGCTCTGCGGGGGAGAACGTCCCGCGGACCGGGCGAGCCGGTGGAGCGGGGGTCGAACGAGGAACGGCGCGGCTTCCGCGGCGTCCTGTGAAGGGCGGTACCCGCGTGCGAGGCGGGCGTTCGAACCGGACGACCGAGGACGATGCTCTCGGTCGGTGCGGTCTCTATCAGGGGCTGAGTCTCTTCGTCGTCGTGCGACTTCTCAGCCGTGGAATTCGGGCGATCGCCCAGGAGATGTCTCGACTCTACGGGATCACGGCCCCCGAGCGCGACCGCCCGCGTCAGACGGCGCGCCGATCCGCGCGCGCGAGGCGGCCGGAACCGCTGTCCGGGCGGGTCGCGGTGTGCCACGATACGACTCGGATCGCGCCGTTCCCCGCCGCCGATCCCCGCCACAGCCTCCCCGCCACCGTCGCCCCGGAACGAGCCCGGAGCCCGTCCTCCCGAGGTCACCGTGCCCCTGCCTCCCCGGCCCGCCGACGCCGCGGTGCTGCTGCGCGAGCAGCGCGAGGTCGGCGTGCTCTGCGCCCGGCGGGCGGGCGGGGTGCTGACCGCCGCCTCCGCGCTGCACCTGCTCGCCCTGACGCCCGCGCAGCTGATCACGGTGCTGCCGAGCCTGGCGCTGCTGGTCGTCTCGGCGCTCGTGCAGCTCGCGCCCGGCCGATCGGTCGCGACCGGGACGAGGGCCGTGATCCTGGGATCCGCGCTGGACGTCGCGGCACTCGCCGCCTTCCTCTCGCCGGGCGTCGACGCCTCCCTCCGCGCCGTTCTGGGCGGGATCACGATGCTCGCCTCGATGGCGCTGCCGTGCGCGCTGCTCGCCGTCGGCTCCTGGCGGGGTCTGCCGTGGGCCGCGGTCCTCGCGCTGCTCCCGGTCCTCGCCCTCGGCGCGGCGGCGACGGGCGCGTCCGGGCGCGCTCCCTTCGTCCTGATCTCGGTCGTCGTCTGCTGGGCGCTGCTGCTGACCGCCGCGCGGTGGCTCGCGGGCAGCGTCGCGCGTGCGCACGTCGGCACCGCCCGCCTCCGGACCGCCCACGACGCCGAGCGCCGCTCGAGCGAGAGCGAGTCCCGGCACCGCGCCGACGCGCGGCTGATGCACGACACGATCCTGGCGACGCTGACGCTGGTGGCGCACCGGGGGGAGGGCGTGCCCGCTCCCGTGCTGCGCGACCGGGCCGCCGCCGACCTGGCCCTCCTGCGCGGTCTGGAGACGGTGGAGGAGCCGGACCCGGACGGGGCGGCCGGGGTGCCGGAGGCGCTCCTCGCGCTCGGTCGGCGGTCGGCGGCGGTGGGCGTGGAGGTGCGCTGGCACGGCGGTGCGCAGCCGCGGATCCGACCGGAGGTGCTCGACGCCGTGGTGCGCGCGACCGGGGAGTGCCTCGAGAACGTGCGGCGCCACTCCGGAGCGGCCCTGGCCCACGTGAGCGTGGCGGAGGAGGCGGGCACGCTCCGCGTCGTCGTCTCGGACGAGGGGCGCGGTTTCGACCCGGCCGTGGTGGCGGCCGGACGCCTCGGCCTCGCGGAGTCGGTCGTCGGCCGGATCGAGGCGGTGGGCGGCGCGGTCCGGGTCTTCTCGGCGCCCGGGTCCGGCGCGACCGTGCTGCTGAGCGTGCCGCTGTGAGCGGGTCGCGGCAGGAGGAGGGGACGCTCCTGGAGCTGGTCCGGGCGGCGGACAGGAGCCCGGGCGCGCTGTGGAGCATCCGCGAGCGCCTCACCCGGCCGAACCGCCTGAGCGGGAGCTACCTCGGGCTGGGCTTCCTCACGATGGCGGTGCTGCTCGACATCCGCGGAGTGATCTCGTACCTCTGGTCCCTCGACGCGCGGTCCGCGACCTGGCTGAGCGGACTCTCCTGGCTGCTGGTCGTCGCCGCGAGCGCGGTGGGGGTCTCGATCGCCCTCAGCCGCCACGGCGAGCTGCCGCGCCGGGCCTTCGCGGGCGTCCTCGCTGTGGACGTGGCCGCGCTGCTGCTCGAGTTCGCCGACCACGCCCTGCCGACACCGGCTCCGATGTACTACCCGTCGGTCTGCGTGGGAGTGGGCGCGGGCGTGATCGCGCTGATCACCTTCCAGCCGCTCTCGCGCTCGTTCCTCGCCCTGGCGGTCCTGGTCGGGCTCACGGCGCTCGGCCTCGTCGGCCAGGCGCTCCTCGGCGACGGAGGCGCCGCCCTCGCGGTGAGCAACGTCCTCCTCGCCGTCGCGCCCGCGGCCGTGTGCGTCGTCGTGCTCACCTCGCTCGACCAGTACGTGCGGCGCACGCTCGACCGCAGCCTGGCCGACGGCACCGTCCACGCCGCGGACGACGAGTTCTCGCAGGTGGACGCCCGCATCGAGGAGCTCCTCGAGCGGGTCCGGACGCCGGTGCCGCTGGACGAGGAGCTGGGCGAGCGGGCGCGGGTGCTCGGAGACGAGCTCCGCGAGGCGCTCGCCCGCAGCCACGACCGCACCTGGCTGAGGATCGCGGTGGAGGAGTCGGCGCTGCTGTCCTCCGCTGTCGCGATCGACGATCCGGGCGGGGCCGCGGCGCTGCTGGCCCCGCTCGACCGCTCGCGGCTGCTCTCGGTGCTCTGGCTGCTCACCGCCCCCGCGGGGAGGACTCCGCTCGCCGTCCGCCTGGAGCCGGGCCAGGGCGGCGGGGTGGAGCTCGCCCTGGTCGCCGCGGGCATCCGCGCCCGCGACCTCGACCGCTCGGTCTGGGGCATCCTCAGCGAGCTCGGCGAGCACCGCACGACGACCGACCACGGCGCGACGAGGATCCTCGTCGCCCACCGGCCCCGGAGGAGGACGACGACATGAGCGACGAGCCCGCGATCACGCTGGCCATCCTCGACGACCACCCGATCCTGCTGGCGGCGCTGGCGGAGTGGATCCGCCGCTCGGGCACGGACATCCGCGTGGCGGCGACGGTCGGCACCTGGACGGACCTGCTCGCGCATCCGGCCTTCCCGACCGACGTGGTGCTGCTCGACATCGACCTCGGCGACGAGCTCGACCTCGCCATGAAGATCCGGATCATCGCGGCCGCCGGCGCCGCCACGATCATCATCAGCACGCACTCCGAGCCGGGGACGATCAACCGGGCGCTCAAGGCCGGGGCGCACGGCTACGTGGTCAAGAGCGAGCGGACCGAGACGATCCTCGCGGCGATCCGAGCGGCGGCGCGCGACGAGCGCTTCCTGACGGCGCAGACGCGGGAGCTGCTCGGGGCCGACCGCCCGGGCACCCTGACGCACCGCGAGCGGGAGATCGTCCGCCTCTTCGTCGACGGGATGCCGCTGAAGCAGGTCGCCACGCTCCTCGGCATCACCCAGGACGCCGCGCGGAGCTCGCTGCGGAGCGCCCGGGGCAAGTACCGGGCGGAGGGGCTGGCCGTCGGCACGAAGATCTCGCTCCGCCGGCAGGCGCTGCGCGACGGGATCGTCGAGCGCTAGGCCCGCGCTCGACGGTCCCGGGGGCCTAGACCGTCTCGGCGCGCTTCTGCCGCGCGGGCTCGGCGGGGTCGGAGGGCCCGTTCCAGATCGAGACGATGCCCCAGACGACGGCCGCGATCGGCACGGCCAGCACGGCGCCGACGATGCCGGCGAGGACGGTGCCCACGGTCAGGGCGATCAGGACGATCAGCGGATGCAGCTTCAGCGAGCGCGCCATCACGACCGGCTGGAGGAAGTTGCCCTCGAGCTGGTTGACCCCGATGACGACCAGGATCACGATCAGCGCGGCGACCGGGCCGTTGGCGACCAGCGCGACGAGAGCGGCGAGGATGCCGGCGGCCGTGGCTCCGACGATCGGGATGAACGCGGTGAGGAAGACGATGACGGCCAGCGGGATCGCCAGCGGCACCTGGATGATCGCCAGCGCGACGCCGATGCCGATCGCGTCGACCGCCGCGACGGTCGCCGTTCCGCGGACGTAGCCGCCCAGCACGTCGACCGTCTTGTGCCCGACGCGCTTGGCGCGCTCGTAGCCCGAGCCGGTGAAGGGGCGCAGGAGGAACTCCCAGATCTTCGGGCCGTCCTTCATGAAGAAGAAGAGCACCACGATCATCAGCACGAGGCCGGTGATGAAGTTCGCCGCTGCGGAGACGCCCGCGAGCGCGCCGTTGCCGAACGAGCTGGAGGTGAGGAAGTCGACGACCGACTGGCGGGCGGACTCGATCTGCTCGTCGGTGATCTGGAACGGCAGGTGCTGCACGTAGTCCTGCAGCGAGGTGATGCCGTCGGAGGCGCTGCTGACCAGCTCGTCCCACTGGTTGCGGACCGCGACCGTGATCAGCCAGCCGACCGCGCCGAGGACCGCGAGCAGCCCGATCAGCGCCAGCCAGGTCGCGAGGATCGACGGCACGCCCTTGCGCCGCATCCACGCCAGGACCGGGTGGATCGCCGCGGCGAGGATGAGCGCGATCATCACGGGGATGAGCACCAGCGTGAGCTGCGTCATCGCGAAGACGAGCACCGAGGCCAGCAGGAGAACGATGACCACCTGGAGGCAGCGGGTGGCGAACCGGCCGAGGCCGTCGCTCCAGACCCGCCGCTGCGGATCGGGTGCGCTCGGCTGCGGCGCGGCGGCGCTGGTCGAGGAGTCGTTGCGGTCGAAGAAGCCCATGGAGGGACGGTATCGGCTCGGGCCGACCTGCCGTCCCTCCTTGACACCCCGGCCGCGCCGCGGCGATCCGGGGGTCAGAGACCGGCGGGCTTCTCCGGCGTGCGCAGCCAGGTGTCGAAGAAGTCCGCCAGGTCGGAGCCGGAGACGTTCTCGGCCAGGGCCTGGAAGTCGGCGGTCGTCGCGTTCGAGTAGCGGTTCTCGGAGGCCCAGCGCTTCAGCAGCACGCCGAACGCGTCCGCGCCGATCCGGTCGCGGAGGGCGACGAGCGTCAGGCCGCCGCGGGCGTAGACGGGCGCGTCGAAGAGGCCCGCGGCTCCGGGGTCGGCGACGGCGGTCGACCAGAACGGGTCGTCGGCGGGAGCGGCGGCGACCCGGGCGGCGGACTCGGTGACGCTCGCGCCGCCGGTGTGCTCCTCCCAGAGCCACTCGGCGTAGGTCGCGAAGCCCTCGTTCAGCCAGATGTCGGACCAGGTCTCCGGAGTGACGCTGTCGCCGTACCACTGGTGCGCGGTCTCGTGCGCGACGGTCGACTCGTCCGCGCCGCCGGAGTAGAACGAGCGGCCCTGGGTCTCGAGGGCGTAGCCGATCCGCTCGTCGTCGACCACGGCTCCGGCCGAGCGGAACGGGTACGGGCCGAAGACGGAGGAGAAGTAGTCGATGATCGCGCCCTGCTTCGCGAGCGCCGCCTCGGTGCGGGCGCGGGTGTCGCCGGTGATGTCCCGGTCGATCGCGTCGATGGTCGTCACGCCGCCCTGGGTGGAGCGGACCAGGTCGTAGTCGCCGATGTTCACCATGGCGAGGTAGCTCGCCATCGGGCTGGTCTCGACCCAGCGGGAGGTCGTCCACCCCTTCGACGTGGTGGGGGAGCCGACCGGCAGGCCGTTCGCGACCACCGTCCGGCCCTCCGGGACCGTGATGCTGAAGGTGTAGCGCGCCTTGTCGGCGGGCGAGTCGTTGACGGGGTACCAGGTCGAGGCGCCGTCCGGCTCGCTGGCGACCAGGGCGCCGTCGTCCGTCGACCACCAGCCGAAGGGGGCCCCGGTGCCGTCGACGGGGTTCCCGGTGGTCCCGGCGTAGTCGATGCTCACCAGCGCGGGCAGGCCCTTCCGGAGGGTCCGGGCGGGCGTGACGGTCAGCTCGTCCCCCGACTGCGAGAACCGGGCGACCCCGGCGTTGACGGTGACCTTCGAGACGGTGAGGCCGGTCAGATCGAAGGAGAGCGAGCGCAGGTCCTTCTGGGGCGCGAGGGTGACCACGGCCCTGCCGCCGAGGGCCCGGGTCGCCGGATCGTACTTCAGGACGAGGCTGTAGGTGAGGGCGTCGAAGCCGCTGCTGCCGAGGCCGGGGAAGTAGGGATCGCCGGCGCTGGTGCCCCCGTCGACGGCGCCCGCGCGGGCGGCGGGGGAGGCGATGGCGGCGGGTGCGAGGAGGAGGGAGGAGGCCACGAGCGCGCTGAGCGCGGCTGACGCACGGAATGTCATGTCCGCACGCTAGCGGGCGGGCGTTTCGTGCGCGTGTCGGCACCGTGCTGAGGAGAAGCCCCGTCGATCGACGGACGGGCGATCACGCTCCTGCCGGGGCGAGTCAGCTGCGGAATCCGTCGCGGCGACGGAGCATCGCACGGTGGAATTACCCATTCGAGCCGCCGGAGCCCCGCGGATCGTTGCGGCGGCGACGGATTCCGCACTACAGTCGCCGTGTTCATGCAGGTGCATGGGGTGCGGTACCCGAAGCCGCACTGCACCGCCCTGCTCGGAGCAGACGCCTCCGCCGGGAGGGATGACGATCCTCTCTCCCGGCGGGAGGCGGACCGGGCGGATCCGCCCGGCCGCCGGCGCTACGCCGGGACGCGCACCGTCAGCCCGCCGGGCTCGATCCAGGTGCGGAACGCCGAGGTCGAGCCGAACGGGTCTCCGTCGAGCTCGATCTCCTGCGCGTGCTCGAGGCGGACCGTGAGGTCGCGGCCCTTCACGTACCGCAGGGCCGACACCTCCTTGGTCAGGCCCATCAGCTTCTTGCCGACGACGCCGCTGCGGCGGAGCACGCCGTTCTCCCACACCACCTTGAAGATGATCTGCACCCAGCCGAAGAAGCCCTCGGGGCGCAGCAGGACGATGTCGAACTCGCCGTCGTCGACGGCCGCGTCCGGCAGCAGGAGGATGTTCGCCGGCAGGGCGCCGCAGTTGCCCACGATGATCGTGTGCGCGTGCACCTTGCGGGTCTTGGAGCCGTCGAGGCGGTAGCGGAACTCGAGCTGGTTCTTGTCGAGCAGGGCCTTCCGCAGCGCGTCCACGTAGGCGAGCCAGCCGGCCCGCTTCTTGAGGTCGTCGTCGGTGTTGGCGAGCATCTTCGCGTCGATCCCGAGGCCCGCCATCACGACGTAGGCGTGGCGGTCGCGGCCCGTGGAGGTCTCGATGTCGATCATCCCGACGTCGACCGCCCGGTCCTGTCCGGAGAACGCGACGGTCAGGGAGTTGTCGATGTCGTCGAGCGTGAGGTTCAGGTTGCGGGCGAGCAGGTTGCCGGTGCCGGAGGGCAGCAGCGCGAGCGAGGCGTCGGAGCCGCGGAGGGCCTCCGCCACGACGCGGACCGTCCCGTCGCCGCCGGCCGCGATCACGACGTCGGCGCCCGCGGCGAGGGCCTCCTTCGTCTGACCGGCTCCGGGGTCCTCGACGGAGGTCTCGTACCAGAGCGTCTCCTCCCAGCCGGCGGCCTCCTCGGCGCGCTTCACAGCGGCCTTCACGGACTCCAGGTCGACCTTGACGGGGTTGTAGACGAGGGCGGCGCGGCGGCGCTCAGGCATCGTCGCGGCTCTCGTCGAGCTCGTCGCCGTTCTCGTCGACACGGCCCGGTCGCACGGCGGCGTCCTCGCGGATGTCGATGCGGGTGTCGCCGGCCTCGGTGGTGGAGACCTCGATGCGCGGGGCCGCGTCGGCCTCCGTCGCCTTCGGGGCGCTGGTCAGCTGGTCGTGGCGGTCGTCCGCGCTCTGGTCGGTCATGCCTGGACGGTAGCAGCGGGCGATCCGCGCCCGCGCGGGCTTGCGTCAGCGGCTGCGTGCCGCCTGAAGACCCCAGAGCACGAGCGGGATCTGGAGCGGGAGGCGCAGCAGCGTGATCACCCGGGTCCGGGGCCGACGGGCGTCCCGCGCCATCTGCACGTTGCCGGGGAGGACGGCGGCCATCAGGGCGGCGGAGGCGAGACCGCCGGCCGCGCGGGTCCGCGGGTGCAGCGTCGCGGCCGCGCAGACCAGCTCCGCCGCTCCCGAGACGAGGACCCATCCGCGCGCCGAGCCGGGCATCCCTCGCGGGACCACCGCGTCGAAGGTCCGCGGGTGCACCAGGTGGACGACTCCCGAGACCGCCATCGCCGACACGAGCACGAGCGGGCCCGCGCCCAGGCCGCTCATCGGCCCTCCGCCCCGCGCTCGAGCGGAGCGACGTGGTCGAGGATCCGGCGCCACTCGCGCACCAGCGCCAGCCGGCCGGCTCCGTCGACCGTCACGGTGCGCGCCCGCGCGAGGCGGCCGCGGTACCAGCGGCCGTCCTCGGCGCTCGCCACCGGGTCCGCGTCGCCGTGGACCAGGAGCGTCTCGGCGGTCACCCGGTCGAGGTCGTCGGCCCAGGAGCCGTCGCGGAGGGCCGCGAGGTCGGTCGCGGCGCCGCTCGGGCCCTGCCGCCAGCCCTCGGCGAGCATCCGCTCCAGCCGGTTGCGCAGTCCGCCGTGGGTAGTGAGCACCGGGTCGTCGGAGTCGATCCCGAGCGCGTCCAGGCCCGGCTGCGTCTGCGGGAGGGCGGCGGCGATCGCGTCGGCGTCCTCCCCGCGGAGGGTCTCGCGCCGCTCCCACGCGCTGGTGGGGTGCACGATCACGCCGGCCCGCGGGGGCGCGGGGGTGCCGACCAGCGCGAGGCGGTCCACGAGGTCGGGGTGCCGGGCCGCGAGCGAGAGCGCGAACGCGCCGCCGGAGCCCCAGCCGACCACGCCGACGCTGCCGAAGCGGGCGCCCTCGACCATGCGGGCGGTGCGCTCGGAGCGGCGCAGGTACTCGGCGAGGTCGTCCGCGCGGTCCTCGACGCGGCCGTGAGCGGCGTCGACCGGGTCCGAGGCGCCGTAGCCGGGGCGGTCGAGGATCAGCAGGTGCAGGCCCCAGGGGCCGGTGACAGTGGGGTCGGGGTCGAAGCCGCCGGCTCCGGGAGTGGGGTGGCAGAACACCACCAGCCGGTCGGCGACGGGATCGCCCGCCGCCGAGACGCCCATCCCGCGGCCGGACCGCAGCTCGAAACGGTGGTTCGCCATGTCGCCTCCCGGGTGCGCCGAGGGTCGGCGCGTCGCCCCCAGTCAAGCGGAGACGGCGGCCCGCGCGCTGGGCCTTGTGCCGGAGCGGGAGCAGTCGGACGCGTCCGGAGCGGGCGTGCTCGATGCGGGTGGTGCGACCGTCGTCAACCCCGGTGACGCACCCTCCGCCGTCCGGTGGACTGGACGGTCCCTCGAGGAAGGACCACCCGTGATCCGCACAGCACTGCCCGCGACCGTCGACGACGTGGAGCTCGACCCGGTCGGCGACGACGGCTGGCGTGTCCGCGCCCGCACCGAGGACCCGCGGGAGCCGGAGGCCGTGCTCGGCTTCATCACGCCGGTCGACGGCGGCTTCGAGGCGCACCGCCTCGGGCTGCCGCAGGAGGACGTGACCTGCCCGTCGCTCGAGGACGCGCTCTCGAGGTACGTCGCCGAGGAGCCGCTGCCCGCGTGGATCCGCACCGCCCGGACGGAACCGCGCACCGGCTTCCTCGGCGAGCGGGAGGTCGTGGTCGGCACCCCCGAGGCCGAGGGGGCGGGCCTCCTGGTCGTGCACGTCGACGGCGAGCTCGCCGGGCACGTCGTCGCGACCACCCCGATCGCCTTCGTCGCCGAGCGCGGCGACCTCCCGCCCCTCGTCGTCGAGTCGATGGACGGGCTCCTCGCGCTCGTCTCGGGACTGCGCCGGTAACCCCTGCCCCCCGCGGAGGTCGACCCCCGTGGCAGGCGGCCGGCGGCCGCCTAGCGTGCTGGGAGCGGGTCGGCACCGGCTCCGCTCCGTGCTGCCGCGGATGATCGAGCAGGGGCGGGGCAGCGTGATCAACACCTCCTCCGTCGCCGGGCTCGACGGCGCCCCGGGCCTCAGCCCCTACGTCGCCTCGAAGCACGGGGTCGCCGGGCTCACCAAGAGCGCGGCCCTCGAGGTCGCGGGCACCGGCGTCCGGGTCGACTCGATCCACCCGTCGCCCGTGAACACGCGGATGATGCGCTCGATCGAGGCGGGCGGCGGCGACGCTGAGAAGCAGCGTGCCGCCTACGAGGCCGGGATCCCGCTCGGACGCTGCGCCGAGGCCTCGGACATCGCCGCGCTGGTGCTCTTCCTCGCCTCGGACGAGAGCTCGTTCGTCACGGGCGCCCAGTACCGGATCGACGGCGGGATGGGCGCCGGGCAGTAGCGGCGCGGGCCGGGCCGCGGGCGGGAGCCGTCGACGCCGACGCACCGTCCGTTCACCCGATGTCCACGTGACGCCGCGGAGGAGGGGAGCGAGGATGGGGGCGTGTCCCGTCGCCTCCTCCTTCCCGTCGCCGGCGTCCTCGCCGCGGCCCTCGCCGCCGGCGGGCTGACGCTCCTCGTCTGGACGATCGACGAGACGCCGTTCGCACGGCCCGACGCCGGCTTCGACCGTCTGACGAGCGAGGTCGCCGCGGTGCCCGGAGTCTCCCTCGACGGCGCCGAGCGCTGGGTCGAGGCGCCGGCGTTCGGCCCGCCGACCTCGTGGGTCGGGGTCGCGGTCGAGGAGCCGGCGCTCGCCGACGCCCTCGCGACGGCCTGCGCGACCGAGTACGCGGATCCGGTGCTGTGGTCGTTCCGGGCGACGTCCGCAGGCGGGAACACCCTCTCCTTCGCGGGCGCGGAGGAGCCGACCGCCGCGTGCCCCGCTCCCGCTGTCGACGCGTCGGCCCTGCTCGAGCGGATCGACGGGCTCGGCCGCGACCTGGAGCTGCACGCGTCGCTCCGCGAGGGGTCCTTCGCCCTCGACTCCTTCGAGGACGTCTCCGGCGGGTTGCCCGCGCTGCTCCCGATCGTCCGGGCGGCGGAGGACCTGCGGGACGCTGCGGGCGCGGAGCGGGGCGCCCCGGTCGAGATCTCCGGTCCCTGGGCCGCGATCACCGTCGGTCCCGGCGAGCAGGAGCGGACCGCCGCGCTGCTCACGACCCTCGTCGAGGAGCACGGCGTCACCGCCTACTGGGCGACCGAGGACGGCCTGCGGATCGTCGCGCCCGACGGCGGGCACGCCGCGATCGAGGCCGCCGTGCGCGACTCCGGGCTGCCGGTGGCCGACCGGTCCCTGCGCTTCGAGGCCGACGAGTCCTGACGCCGGGCGGCCGTGAACGGGTGCGGCCTGGCTCAGACCTCGGTGGCGGGTGCTCGACGGGCTCCCCGGCTCACGACGGGAGGCACCTCCAAGACGGGGACTGCACGCTTCATGAACCGGTCGAAGTCCGGAACAGTGAACGCGGCGTACCCGTGCTCGGGAGTGAACAGGAGCCCCATCCCGATCAGCTCCGCGCGGACCGATCCGAGCTGAGTGGACGCGCGCTCCAGAAGCGCCGCGACGTCGCCCGCTTTCTGGGGCTCTGGTCCGAGCTCCGCCATGGCTCGCATGTACGCGGTCTGAAGTGGACTCGCCCGATCGAGTCGCACGCGGAAGAAGGAGCTGTCCAGCTTCGCCTCGTAGGCCTCCCTCGCCAGTTCGACGTCCTCCCGGTGGATGCGATCGTTCTCAGCCACCGTCCAGACCTGGTAGCCCAGTTCCTGGATGAAAGAGGGGTATCCGGTCGTGATCTCGACTACGAGTTCAACAGCGTCGTCGTCGTAGACCGCGCCCTCGGCCGCTGCCGGCTCTCGGAGAGCCGCTACCGCTTCGTCGTGATCGAGCGAGTCGATCCGCGGAAAGGTGAAGAGCCGCTCGGCGTACGATCTCGCATCGCCCACCAGCTCGGCGATCTGCGGAAGACCGGCACCGACGAACGTGACGGGGAGGCTCCGCTGCACGGTCTTGTGGATGGCTTGGATGAGCGCTTCGAGCTGCGGTGAGTCGAGGAACTGGACCTCGTCGATGAGCAGGACGATCCCCTCGCCCTGTTCGGCCGCCGCTTCACCCACAGCGACGAGGACGTCCGTCAGGTCCAGTCCGAGATCCCGATGATCGGCCACTCCTTCTGCCGGCGGTACATCCCATCCAATGGACCACTCGCCGTCCGCTCCGACAGACACCGCGAAGGCGCTCAAGACCGCGGCGGCGTGCCTCCCGCGGTCGGTCCATCTCGCGCGGGGGGACAGGCGGAGGAGTGCCGCCTTGAGCTGGGATGCCAGCACCTGGCGGAACCGGCCCTCGTCGTGCTTGACCGCCTCGAACTCGATCACTTCCCCGTTCTCCTCCTGGGCGATCGTCCGGAAGCCGTTGAGAAGGACCGTCTTTCCGACGCCCCGCAGCCCCGTGATGATCATCGACTGGTTCGTGCGGCCCCGTCGCAGGCGCGTCAGCAGGGTGCGGAACGCCTGGGTCTGCTCGTCTCTGCCGATGAGGATCCCCGGTCGCGCTCCCGCATTCGGCGTGTAGGGATTGTCGACGGCATCCATACGGGCCGGTTCAGGAGTCTTACTGTGCTTTATCCAGATCGAGTGAAGCGCAGTAAAGCCATCGAACGGCGCCCGTCACGCGCGCCAGGCCGCCAGCTCCTCCGCAGCCGCCAGGACGCGGTGGGTCGGCGAGAGGTCGAGGACGCGCGCGCCTGAGCGCCTGCGAGGCCCGGATCCCGCCTCCTGGACCCGCGACCCAGGGAACGCTGGCAGGATGTACGGGACGGTCGGTGCGCGAGAGCGCGCCGCACGGACGGCACCGCCCGCTGAGAGCGGCCCCGCCCGGCCCCGTCCCGCACACCTCCACCCGCTCCCGACAGCGCTCACAGCGCCGGAGCGACACATCACCGCGGCCCGACCGGGCGCGCGGTCGGACCCTGCGCCGCGCGCCCGCGTCCAGCCACTCCCTCCCGGAAGAACCGCATGAGAAACGCCAGAACCGCCAAGCCCGCCCGCCACCACCTCGAGCTCCCCAAGCCCAAGCCCCTCGAGAAGGGCGCCATGCGGATCACCCCGCTCGGCGGCCTCGGCGAGATCGGCCGCAACATGACCGTCTTCGAGCACAAGGGCAAGCTGCTCATCGTCGACTGCGGCGTCCTCTTCCCCGAGGAGAACCAGCCCGGCATCGACGTGATCCTCCCCGACTTCGCCGCGATCCGCTCGCGCCTGAAGGACATCGAGGCCATCGTCCTCACCCACGGCCACGAGGACCACATCGGCGGCGTGCCCTACCTCCTCAAGGAGCGCGGCGACATCCCGATCATCGCCTCGACCTTCACCCTCGCGCTGATCAGCGCGAAGCTGCAGGAGCACCGCATCACCCCGCGCACGCGCCCGGTGAAGGAGGGCGACCGGATCGACGCCGGCGTCTTCGACCTCGAGTTCCTCGCCGTGAACCACTCCATCCCGGACGGGCTCGCCGTCGCGATCCGCACCGAGGCCGGCCTCGTGCTGCACACGGGCGACTTCAAGATGGACCAGTTCCCGCTCGACGGGCGCACCACCGACCTCCCCGGCTTCGCGCGCCTCGGCGACGAGGGAGTCGACCTGTTCCTGGTCGACTCCACGAACGCCGACGTCCCCGGCTTCGCGATCTCGGAGGGCGACCTCGCCCCCGCGATCGACCAGGTGTTCCGCACCGCGCCGCGCCGCATCGTCGTGTCCAGCTTCGCGAGCCACGTGCACCGCATCCAGCAGGTCCTCGACGCCGCGCAGCGCCACGGCCGCAAGGTCGCCTTCGTCGGCCGCTCGATGGTCCGCAACATGGGCATCGCCGCCGACCTGGGCTACCTCAAGATCCCGGCCGGCCTCGTCGTCGATATGAAGGTGCTCGAGAAGCTCCCCGCGACCGAGATCGTGATGATCTGCACCGGTTCGCAGGGCGAGCCGATGGCGGCGCTCTCGCGCATGGCCAACAAGGACCACATCATCGACATCGGCCCCGGCGACACCGTGCTGCTGGCCAGCTCGCTGATCCCCGGCAACGAGAACGCGATCTACCGGATCATCAACGCCTTCACCCGCTGGGGCGCCACCGTCGTGCACAAGGGCAACGCCAAGGTGCACGTCTCGGGTCACGCCAGCGCGGGCGAGCTCGCCTACTGCTACAACATCCTCCGCCCCACCGCGGTGCTCCCCGTGCACGGCGAGTGGCGCCACCTCACCGCGAACGCGGCGATCGCGACCCGCACCGGGATCGACGAGAAGGACGTCTTCGTCATCGAGGACGGCGTCTCGATCGACCTGGTGAAGGGCCGCTCGCGCATCAGCGGGCGCATCCCGGCCGACCAGATCCTGGTCGACGGCACCACGATGGGCGTCGCCACCGAGGACGCGATGAACGACCGCATCGTCCTCGCCGAGGAGGGGGCCATCACGGTCCTCGCCATCGCCGACCTCGACCGCGGCACGCTCGGCGAGCCGGTCGAGTTCTTCACCCGCGGCTTCGTCGAGGAGCCGGGCTGGAAGGCCAACGCGAGCAAGGCGATCGACGACGCCGTCCTGCAGGCCGCGGGCAAGCCGGTCGAGCTCGAGGCCATGGAGGCGCTGATCACGCGCACCCTCGGCCGCTGGCTGACCCGCCGCCACCGCCGGAACCCGGTCATCACCACCATCGTCGTCGAGGAGTAGGCGCATTCCACGCCGGCCTCCGCCTCCGCTACCCCCTGCCCCGCGAGGCGCGGGCGGAGCAGAGTGGGAGGGTCGGCAGGTCGCCGACGCGAAGGGAGAGCGCCATGAGCACCGACCGCACCACGGGTGAGGACACCGAGAAGACCGAGGACCTCCCCGACGGCACCGGGACGGACACCTCCTCCGGTGGCGGCGACACCGACACCGTCTCCGGCGGCGAGCCGGACGAGCCCGCCGAGTAGGGCCGTGAACGACGAAGGGCGGGACCGCGAGGTCCCGCCCTTCGTCGTTCCGCCGATCAGATCAGCGGGCCGTCGCTCTCGCTCGAGCGGCGGGTGACCTGCTCGCCGCTGGCCGGGTCGACGGCCGAGCGCGTGGTCGAGACGGCCTGGCGGCGGCGCGTCAGCAGGACCAGCCCGAGGATCAGGCCGACCGCTCCGGCCGCCATGAGGATGTAGCCGACCAGCTTCAGGTCGATCCCGGACACCTGCACGTCCACCGCGAAGGCGAGGACCGCGCCGACGACGAGGAGGAAGATCCCTGCTCCGATGCTCATTGCGTGCTCCTTCTGACTGCCGCCGGAGCGCGCGCGGGAAGCGCGCAGGGGCACCGGCGATCGCCCCACGGTAGACCTCGGGTCCGGCGGCCCCCAGGCCTTCCGGCGGGAGCCTCCGGGGGTGTAGGGCGGTGCCGGGTCAGCGGTCGGAGACGCGGAGCATCACGCGGGTGCGGTCGGCGCGGGTGACCAGGCCCTCGATCAGGAGGAACACGCGGTACTCGAGCCGGTACTTCGCCAGGAACACGCGGCCCAGGCGCCCCACCTCGCCGGGGTCGGCGTCGATCTCCGCGGCGGCCTCGACCGGCACCGCGTAGTCGGAGACGCGGCCGCGGCGGTCGCAGGGGACGAGGGTCACCCGCGCGTCGTTGCGGAGGCGCTTCACCTTGCCGCTGCGGCGGGGAGTGGTGACGATCAGCTCGTCGCCGTCGCGGGCGATCCAGACCGGGGTCGAGACGGCGTCCCCGGACTTCCGGAACGTGGTGAGCGAGACGAAGCGCTCGTCGGCGAGAGCGGAGAGGTCCTGGGAGAGGGGCATGTCCGAAGTAGAGCGGCCGGGAGCGGTCACCGCAAGCCTCCGTGGCACCTCGATCCGCCCCCGTAGGGTGGAGTGATGACCGACGCGACGCCTCTGATCGGCCCGACCGAGGCGCCTGATCTGCACGTGATGACCTACAACATCCGCCGCCGCATGCCGCGCCTCACCTCCCGCGCCGTCGACCAGTGGGACCGGCGCCGCCCGCTCGTCCAGCGGGTGCTGGAGCAGGAGCGCCCCTCGATCCTCGCCGTGCAGGAGGCGCTGCCGGACCAGTCGGCCGCCGTGCACGAGGCGCTGGGCTCCTCCTTCGAGGCGATGGGCTTCGGCCGGGACGCGGACCGCGGCGGCGAGCGCGTGATGCTCTTCGTCGACCGCAGCCGCTACGCCGTCCGGCACTGGACCCAGATCGCCCTCTCGGACACCCCGGACGTCGCCGGCTCGCGCAGCTGGGGCAACCGCATCCCGCGCACCGCCGTGATCGCGGAGCTGACCGATCACGCGACCAGCCGCGAGCTCACCGTGATCTCGACCCACTTCGACCACATCTCGCGGCGCTCGCGCCAGCGCTCCGCCGAGCTGATCGCTCGCCGCGTCCTCGAGCTCGGACGCCCCGCGATCGTGATGGGCGACACCAACACCGACGTCGACACCGTCCCCTACCGGACGATCCTCGAGGAGGGCCGCCTCGCGGACGCGTGGGAGACGGCGGAGAAGCACCTCACCCACTCGTGGAGCACCTTCTCGAACTACCGCGCGCCGGCGCCGGGCAAGCGGATCGACTGGCTGCTCGTCAGCGAGGGCGCGTTCGAGGTGGTCTCCGCCGGGATCAACGCCGTCCGCTACGGGGGAGCGGCGCCCTCCGACCACGAGCCGGTCCAGGCCGTGCTGCGCTTCACGAGCCCGTGAGCGGCTCCGCCCTCGTCGAGACCTTCCTCGAGCCCCCGCGCACCCGCGGGGAGTGGACGGCCGACGGCATCCGCGCGATCGGGGCGGCGAGCATCGTGGCGGCCGCGATCGGCTGGGACCTGGTCGACGTGGCGGTGCTCGCGCTCGCGGCGATCGGGCTGGTGCTGCCGCGCTTCCTCGGCATCCGTCCGGCGCTCGACGCCCTCTTCGGGCTCGCGCTGCTCGTGGCGTCCTGGAGCAGCGTCCTCGGCCTCTACGAGGCCTGGCCGCAGTGGGACCTGGTCGTGCACTGCGTGCTCAACGGGCTGATCGCCGCGGTGGCCTACATCGTCGCCGCGCGGGCCGGAGTCGTGCCGGCCGTCGCGGGCGATCGCGGGCCGCTGCTCCCGGCGGTCGTGCTCTGCGCCTGCTTCGGGACGACGGCGGGCGTCCTGTGGGAGTGGGGCGAGTGGGCGGGGCACCGCTTCATCGACTCCTCGATCTTCGTCGGATACGAGGACACGCTCGGCGACCTCGCCGCAGGTGCGCTGGGCTCGATCCTCGCCGGCGCGCTGATGCGCTTCTGGTCCGCGAAGTCCCGGGTGGTCGCACCGCGCGCCTCGCGCGGCGTCGGAGGTGCGGCGTAGCCTGTCCCGCATGTGCGGCCGCTTCGCGATGGACTCCGAGACCGATGAGCTGATCCGCGAGTTCGTCGCCGCGGGCGGGCGCGCCGAGGACTGGGCGCCCGACTACAGCGTCGCTCCCACCGACGTCGCGCCGATCGTGCGCGAGCGGCTCCACGACGGCGAGCGGGAGCGCGAGCTGGAGCTCGCGTCCTGGGGCTTCACCCCGTCCTGGTCGAAGGGCAGGGGGCCCTCGCCGATCAACGCGCGCCTCGAGTCGGTCGCGACGAACGGCCTGTTCCGCGGGGCGTTCGCCAAGCAGCGCGCGATCGTGCCGATGCGCGGGTACTACGAGTGGGAGACCCGCGCCGACGGCAAGCAGCCCTGGTTCCTGCAGGGCGAGGAGCCGATCCTCGCCGCGGCCGGCCTCTACACGGCCCGCAAGGAGGGCGACGACTGGCGCGTCTCCTTCACGATCATCACCCGCGAGGCGCGCGACGCCTCCGGCGAGGTGCACGACCGGATGCCCGTGTTCCTCACGCCCGACGTGCGCGACGCCTGGCTCGACCCGGCTCCGCTCGCCTCCGCCGAGGAGATGCTCGCCACCCTCGACCGGGCGTCCGTCGCGATGGCCTCGACCGTCACGGCCCACCCGGTCGACCGCCGCGTGAACAACTCCCGCACGGTCGACCGCCGCGACCCGGACCTGCTGACGCCGGTCGCCTGATGCCGTTCGCTCGGTAGGCGCGGGACGATCCGCGCGGTCAGCGGAACCTCCGGGCAAGGGCGGACGACGGGTGGTGGGCGGACCGGAGAGCACGGGAGGGGCGGAGCCGCGGCCCCGCCCCTCCCGGGCGTCCTACTTCGTGCCGGCGTGACCCGGGAACGGCTTGCCGTTCAGCGAGACCTCGTCGGGGTCGACCTCGACGTCGCCCACGTCGTCCGGGCCGCCCGTGCCGGGCACGGCCTTCACCTCGGCCGAGCCGGAGACCTCGGTGCGGCTCTCCGCCGGGTCCGAGTCCTGCTTGGCCTCGGTCTCGCGCTCGCTGCCGGGCGACTCCGAGATGTCCTTCTCGATGGTCTCGCTCTCGGAGGAGGTGGCGGGCGCCGCCCCGTCCGGCTTGCCGATGGTCGAGCCCTGGTCGTCCTGCTCCGTGCGGTCCTGGTCCATGTCGTCGCCTTTCGTCGGGACCTCCGACGCTACGTCGGGGCGCGCGCGGGGGCACCCGCTTGACAGCCCGGCCGGGGGAGGGCGGCGTGCAGGGTCGACGTACTACCCTGGGTCGACGGTCGCACCGGGGGGCGCGGCACACCCGCCGCCGACCGCGAGGAGGACCCGTGGCATCCCACCGGACAGGCGACACCCGCATCGTCGGGACGACGGTCGACGGCCGGTACACGATCGAGGAGCTCATCGGCCGCGGCGGCATGGCCACGGTCTACCGGGCGCGAGACGGCGTCCTCGGCCGCTCCGTCGCGCTGAAGATGTTCGCCCCCGGCATCGACGACGCGCAGGACCTGCAGCGCAAGGCGTCCGAGATCCGGCTGCTCGCGGCCCTCAACCACCCCGCCCTCGTCACCCTCTACGACGCGCACGACGGCGGCGACGACACCAACGGCCAGGCCTACATGGTCATGGAGCTCGCCGAGGGCCCGAGCCTGTCCGAGCGGCTCGCCGAGGGCCCGGTCGCGCCGAACGACGTCGCCTCGATGGCGGGCGACCTCGGCGAGGCCCTGCACACGGTCCACGCGGCCGGAGTCGTGCACCGCGACGTGAAGCCGTCGAACGTGCTGCTCGTCCCGAGCCCGCTGACCAGCCGCGAGTTCCGCCCGAAGCTGGCCGACTTCGGCATCGCCTCCCTCATCGACGCGACGCGGATCACCGCGCCCGGCACCCTCATCGGCACCGCCGCCTACCTCAGCCCCGAGCAGGCGCACGGCGACCCGGTCACCTCGGCGAGCGACATCTACTCCCTCGGCCTGGTGCTCCTGGAGTCGCTGACCGGTCGCCGCCCGTTCACGGGTTCGGCGATCGAGGTCACGCTCGCCCGCCTGCTCCGCGACCCCGAGGTCTCGGAGTCGCTCGGCAGCGGCTGGACCTCGCTCCTGACCGCGATGACGCGGCGCGAGCCCGGCGAGCGTCCCGCCGCGCTCCAGGTGGCGGAGTCGGCACGCCGCCTGATCGATCCGCGGCGCGACTCCCCGCCGGCGGCCATCGTCGTCCCCGACGTCCCCGCCACCCGGGTGATGTCGACGGAGCCGCTGGCCGAGACCGAGCCGATCACGCGGACGGAGGCGCTCGATCCGACCCGCCGGCTCGCGGCCGACGCGTACCCGGCCACGGAGGCGATCGCTCCGACGCAGCGCTTCACCGCGACCGAGCGGATCGCTCCGGCGCCGCGGACCGCTCCGGCGCCGCAGACCGCTCCGTCGCCGCGCACGGCTCCGCTCCGCCCCGCGGCCGCCCCTCCGCAGCGCCGCGGCCCGAGCCCGTGGCTGATCGTGCTGGTGCTCGCGCTGGTCGCGGTCGCCGTCGGGCTCGCGATCATCCTGATCGACGGTCCCCAGTCGCCACTGCCGCAGGTGGACGGCGAGCTGGGCGACCACCTCCGTCAGCTGCGCGAGAGCATCCGCTCGTGAGGGGCCTCCGACTGCGCGCCGCCGGCGCCGTGCTCGCCTCGGTCCTGCTGCTGAGCGGATGCTCCTCCGCGCCGCAGGGCATCGACGAGGGCACCGCCCAGACCCTCGACGACGCGGTGGTGGCCGTCGCCGAGAAGGCCTCGGCCGACGACTACCAGGGCGCTCTCACCGAGCTCGCCTCGCTGCAGTCGGCGCTCGACGCCGCGCTCGCCGAGGGCTCGGTCAGCTCCGACCGCGCAGCGACGGTGCAGGCGCAGGTCGACGTCGTCCGCGGCGACCTCGAGGCCCTGATCGCGGGAGCCCCGGAGCCGGCGCCGGCCGAGACGACCGCCCCGGCTCCCGAGGAGACGACCCCGGTCGAGGAGGAGCCGGAGGACACGCCGGCCCCCGTCGAGACCGAGGACGACCCCGCCCCCTCGCCCGAGGAGTCGGAGCCGGAGGAGACGCCGACCGAGCCGGAGGAGCCCGCGGAGGAGACCCCGGCCGCTCCCGGCGAGGACGCTCCAGGGAACAGCGGGGACGCTCCGGGGAACAGCGGCGACGCACCCGGGAACAGCGGGAACGCTCCCGGCAACGGCAACGGCAACGGCAACGGCAACGGCAACGCGGGCGGCAACGGCAACGGCCCCGGCGCTCGCGGTGCGGCGACCGGCGTCGGCGCCCCCGCGGGCAGCGGTGCCGCACCCGGGGCCGCGAAGGGCCCCGGCGGCCGCTAGAGCGCTACTCCTGCGTCGAGAGCACGGCGAACGCGGCGTCGAGCTCGACGTCCACGTCCGTGCCGTCCTCGCGGGTGACCTCCACCTCGAAGGCGTGGTCGGCGTCGTCGCTGCGCTCGGCCTCGGTGACGGTCCCGGAGCCGACGGCGCCCAGCGCCGCCTCGCTCGCGCGGGCGAGGTCGTCGCCGGTGAGGTCGTCCGGGTCCACCGCGGCGGCGGTCGGGTCGCCGGCAGGCACGCCGTCTTCGCCCGAGCCGGCCTGGAGGGCGCGGTCGTCGGGGTCGACGGACACGACGGCGAAGGAGTCGTCGAGGCGCACCTCGTACTCGAGGCCGTCGCGGTCGGTCAGGTCCAGCTCGTAGCCGGTGGCGCCGTCGTCGTCGCGCTCGGCCGAGGTGACGGTCCCGCCGCCGATCTCGGCGAGCGCTGCCTCGCTCGCGCGGTCCAGGTCGCTGCCGGTGAGGGAGTCGGATCCCTCGAAGCCGTCGGTCGCGGCGTAGGCGATGCCCGTCCCGGCTCCGATCAGCACGACCGCTCCGGCGATCCCGGCGATGATCTTCGTCTTCTTCTGCACGATGGCTCCGTCCCGGCGCCGCTCGTCGACGCCTCCAGCACTCTCGCGGTCGGGCGCTGAAGCGAGCCTGAAGCGCCCGCTCAGCGGACGAGCGGCACCCGTACCTCGACCCGGGCGCCGCCCAGCGCCGAGTCGCCGACGACGACCCGTCCGCCGTGGGCCCGGGCGATCCCGGCGACGATCGCCAGGCCGAGGCCCGACCCTCCGGCGTCGCGCGCCCGGCCCTCGTCGAGGCGGACGAAGCGCTCGAGCACCCGCTCGCGCTCCGCCGCCGGGATCCCCGGCCCGTCGTCGTCCACCGCGAGCACCGCCTCCGCTCCGTCGATCCGGGTCGAGAGCGCCAGCTGCGAGGAGCGGTGCCGCACCGCGTTGTCGACCAGGTTCCGCAGCGCCCGCGAGAGCAGGGCCTCGTCGGCCACCGCCTGCACGGGCGAGATCCCGCTCGCGTCGACCCGGGCTCCGGAGTCGCGCAGGCGCCGCACCTCGCCGAGGGCGAGATCGTCGAGGTCCACGGGAGCCGCCGCCACGGCCAGGCGCGCCTCGTCCGCCCGGGCGAGCAGCAGCAGGCCCTCGATCAGCCCGCCGAGCCGCACCGACTCCTCCGCGACCGTCCTCGCCAGCCGGGCGGAGTCGAGCCGGTCCGGGTGCGCGAGCGCCACCTCCGCGGTCTGACGCAGCGCCGCGACGGGGGAGCGCAGCTCGTGCGAGGCGTCCGAGACGAAGCGCCGCTGCCGCTCCTGCCCGCTCTGCAGCCGATCGAGCATCCGGTTGAGGGTGTGCGCCAGCCGGTCGACCTCGTCGCCGGAGCCGGGAGCGGCGATCCGGCGGTCCAGGGCGGAGGAGGTGACCGCCTCGGCCTCCTCGCGCATCCGCTCCACGGGGCGCAGCGCCCGGCCGACGACGACGGCGCACACCACCGCCACCAGCGCGATCAGCAGCGGGACGGCGACCGCGAGCAGCCCGATCGTCGTGGACACCGCCTCCTCGCGGCCCTCGTCGGGCACGCCGACCACGACGAGGGAGTCGTCGTCGAGCTCGCGGGCGGCGACCACCACCGCCCCCTCGTCGTCCACGTCGACCGTGACCGTGTCGTCGCTCTCGGCCAGCGCGAGCGGAGGGAGGTCCTCCGCGTCCTCGCCCGCGGCGGTCACCCGCCCGTCGACCACGAGCTGGACCAGTCCCTCCGAGCCGCGGACGGCCTCCGGGCCGCCCTGCTCGACCAGCGCCGCGACCCGCTCCGCCTCGGCGTCGGCGGCGGAGGCGGCGCTCGAGGCGAGCACGGAGGAGAGGATCAGGACGAAGAGCACGCTCCCGAGGAGCGCGGCGGCGGCCACCACGGCGGTCGCGGCCGCGGTGATGCGGGTCCGCAGGCTCCGGCGGCTCACCCGGCCACCAGCGTGTAGCCCGCCCCGCGCCGGGTGCGGAGGGTGTCGCGACCGAAGGGCCGGTCGATCTTGTTGCGCAGGGTGCGGACGTAGACCTCGACGATGTTCGGGTCGCCGTCGTAGTCGAAGTCCCAGACGGCTCCGAGGACGTCGCGTTTCGAGACGACCTCGCCCGCCCGCGAGACGAAGTACTCGAGGACGCTGAACTCGCGCGCGGTCAGCGGCACGGCGACTCCGCCCCGCTCGACGCTCCGGGACGCCGGATCCAGCACGAGATCGCCGACGACGCGCACCGTGGGCCGCTCGGCGGCTCCGCGGCGGATGAGGGCGCGCAGCCGCGCGACGAGCACCGGGAACGAGAACGGCTTGGTGAGGTAGTCATCGGCGCCGGTGTCGAGGGCCTCGACCTGGTCGAGGTCGCCGTCCTTCGCGGTGAGCATCAGGATCGGGGTCCAGTCCTCGGCGGCGCGCAACCGCTCGCAGACGCGGAAGCCGCTGACGTCCGGGAGCATCAGGTCGAGGACGATGGCGGCGTAGTCGGCCTCCTGCGCGTACCAGAGGGCGTCGGTGCCGGTGGTGGCGGTGTCCACGGCGAAGCCCTCGGCCTCCAGGCCCGTCTCGAGGGCGCGGAGCAGGTTGATCTCGTCGTCGACGACCAGGATGCGGATGGCGGCCTCCCCGGGCTCGGCGCGCGGGGGCCCGCGCGAGCCCAGGCTAGCCGCGGCCCCGCTGAAGCCCGCCTGAAGCGCCGACGGACCACCGCGTCCCGCCGAGGCGCCGGCTCCCCGCCGGGACACCGGCCGGAGCGCGGTGTCCCGGCGGGACGCGCGGCGCCCGGGCGCGAGCGCGGGTCACTCGTCGCGGTCGGTGTACTCGCCCTCGCCCTCGGCGGAGGTGCCCGCGGCGCTGGTGTCGACGTAGCTGCCCTTGTCGGCGGTGCTCTGCTCGTTGACCGAGGTGTCGACGTAGCTGCCCTCGGCCTCGCCGGCGGTGTGCGAGACGCCCTCCGTCGAGGTGTACTCGCCGCCCTCGGTGTCCTCGGTGCTCGTGCCCTCGGCGACGTGACGGCCGTGGCCGGCGGTGTGCTCGTCGTGACCCTCGTGGTGGTCGTGGTGCTCGTGACCCTCGTGGTGCTCGTTGTCGTGGTCGTGGTGGGCCATGGCGGCCTCCTCGCTTCGTCGCGTCGGTGCGCGGTCGGATCGGCCGCGCTCGCTCCGAGACTTCTGCATCGGGGGCGGGGGTGCAAGACGTGGCGGCTGCACATCCGTGCCGCGCAACTCCTACCGGCGCCGGATCCGCCCGCCTAGCCTCCGAGGATGAGCAGACCCCCTCGCACCCGCTGGAGCGTCATCGGCCAGCTCGGACCGGCCTTCGACGACGGCGGTCCGATGCTGCTGGTCGAGGCCCGATCGGCGTTCGGGCGCCGCCCGATGCACCGCGCCAAGGCGCAACTGCTGCTGTCGGCGCTCCGCCACCGCGCCCGCGAGCTCGGGGACCGCGCCGAGTACGTCCGCTCCGAGACCTTCGGCGAGGCCCTCGCCGGGCGCGACGACCTCGAGGTGATCGACCCGCCCACCCGCGGCGGCCGCCGCCTCGCCCGCAGGCTCGGCATGAGCGTTCTGCCCAGCCGCGGCTTCATCACGGCCGAGGAGGACTTCCGCGAGTGGGCGCTCTCCCGCTCGGGCAAGCGCCTGCTGCTGGAGGACTTCTACCGGTGGAGCCGCGAGCGCACCGGCGTGCTGATGCGCGGCGACCAGCCCGAGGGCGGCCGCTGGAACTACGACCACGACAACCGCCAGCCTCCGCCCAAGGGCGCCTCCCGGCTCGGCCTGCCCGACCCGTGGTGGCCGGAGGAGGACGACATCGACGAGGAGGTGCGCGCCGACCTCGCGCGCTGGGAGGCCGAGGGGGCGGTCCGCCTGGTCGGCGCCGACGGTCCGCGCCGCTTCGCCGCGACGCCCGCCGAGGCCGAAGCGGCGCTCGCCGACTTCGTGTCGTCGCGCCTGGGCGACTTCGGGACCTACGAGGACGCGATGCTCTCGGGCGACTGGACGATGGCGCACTCGCTGCTCAGCGCCCCGATGAACCTCGGCGTGCTCGATCCGCGGACGGTCGTCGAGGCGGCTGAGGCGGAGTACGCCGCCGGGGGCGCGCCGATCGCGGCGACGGAGGGGTTCATCCGCCAGATCCTCGGCTGGCGCGACTACGTCTGGAACCTGTTCTGGCACCTCGGGCCGGAGTACCGGAACCGCAGCCGCGCGCTCGGCGCCTCCACGCCGCTGCCCGCCGAGCTGCTCGCTCTCGACCCGAGCGGCATCGAGGCGAACTGCCTGCACGAGACGCTCGACGACGTGCACCGGCACGGCTGGGCGCACCACATCCAGCGCCTGATGGTGCTCGGCAACTGGGGACTGCAGCGGGGGTGGGATCCGGCGGAGCTCAACGACTGGTTCGTGGACGTCTTCGTCGACGGCACGGAGTGGGTGATGCCGGCGAACGTGATCGGGATGTCCCAGCACGCCGACGGCGGCGTCGTCGCGACGAAGCCGTACGCCTCGGGCGGCGCCTACATCAACCGGATGTCCGACTACTGCGGCGGCTGCCGCTTCGACCCGAAGGTGCGCCTGGGCGAGAACGCCTGCCCGGTGACCGCCGGGTACTGGGCCTTCCTCGACCGGGCCGAGCCGGTCCTCCGCGGCAACCACCGGATGGCCCAGCCCCTCGCGGGCCTGCGCCGCCTCGCGGACCGCGAAGCGGTGGTCGACCAGGAGCGCCTGCGCGAGACGTACTGACGCGGGGCCGGCGGCACGCCCGCCGCTACTCCGCGCGCACGAAGCGCGACACGGTGACCGCGACCGTCACCGCGGTCGTCCCCTCCACCGCCGCGAGCCGCGCGTCCAGCGCCTCGGGATCCACGTGGTGGGCACTCGGCCCCATCAGCACCTCGGCGCGCAGCTCGTCGACGCTCATGAGCACCGTCGTGTCCAGCTCGGTGCGCTCCTCGAGCGCGAACCCCGCCAGCTGCTCGTCGAGCCGCTCCGCCTTGCCGGCGTCGATGCCGAGCATCCCGAACCGCTCGCGGATCTCGTGCAGGTGCCTCTCGCGCGGAGTGACGAGGACGGCGACGCCGCCCGGACGGAGCACCCGCCGCATCTCCGGGGCGTTCCGCGGCGCGAAGACGGTGAGCAGCGCGTCGGCGGAGGCGTCGGCCAGCGGGAGGGGCTGCCAGAGGTCGGCGGTCGCGATCGCCGCCCGGGGGTGCGCGCGGGCGGCGCGGCGGGCGGCCGGGGCCGAGAGGTCCAGGCCCAGCCCGTCCGCCGCCGGATGCGCCTCGAGCACGGCCGCGAGGTACGCCCCGGTGCCGCAGCCGAGGTCGACCACGAGCCGCGCGTCGGCGGGGACGGCCGCGGCGACCGCGTCCTGGATCACCCGGTAGTGGCCGGAGCCGAGCAGGTCGGCGCGGGCCTGCACCATCGCCGCGGTGTCGCCCGAGGTCGCGTGCCTCCCGCGCAGCAGCGAGGCGTAGCCCTGACGCGCGAGGTCGGCGCTGTGCCCGAGGGGGCAGCGGAGCGAGGAGGGGCGGGGCAGCGCATCGGGGGCGAGCGCGCCGCCGCAGACCGGGCAGGCGAGGGCGGGCAGCACCGTCGATCCGGGTCGGGCGGCCGGATCGAACGCGCTCACTCCGCTCCGGGCGCGCGCGCCCGCATGGCGGTGACCGCCGCGTTCAGCGTCGCGATGGTCGGCACCGCGAACAGCGCCCCGGCGAGCCCGGCCACCTCGAGCCCGGTCGCGACTCCGAGCACCACGGCGAGCGGATGCACCTTCACGGCGGTCCCGAGGATGAGCGGCTGCAGCACGTGCCCCTCGAGCAGGTGCACCAGGATCACGACGCCGACCATCACCAGCGCGGCGACGGGCCCGCTGAACAGCAGAGCGACCAGTGCGGCGAGCGCACCGGTCACGATCGCACCGAGGATCGGGACGAACGAGCCGAGGAACACCACGATCGCGATCGGCACGACGAGCGGCAGCTGCAGCGCGAGCGCGCCGATGCCGATGCCGACGGCGTTGATCCCGGCGACGCCGAGCTGCGCGATCACGAACTGGCTGAGGGTCCGCCAGCCGGCGGCGCCGCCGCGCTCCATCGCGGGGCGCGCGCGGCGGGGGAGGAGGCGGAGGAACCAGTGCCAGATCCGGCGGCCGTCGAGGAGCAGGAAGATCAGCGAGAACAGGGTGAGGAGGGTCCCTGCGAAGACCTCGGCCAGCTGGGAGCCGACGGCGAGGGCGCCGGACGCGATCGTCGACGCCTGCGCGTCGGCCCAGTCGACCGCGCGCTGCGCCCAGTCCGAGAGCTGCACGTCCGAGAACGACAGCGGCGGGCTCCGCAGCCACGCCTCGACGCCGTCGACCGCGTCGAGGGCGCGCTGCCCCACTCCGCTGAAGCCGGAGCGGGACTGCACGACCACCAGCCCGACGAGGCCGGTCAGCAGGAGGAGCATCAGGACGATCGAGACCAGGACCGCGAGCGGGCGGGGTAGCCGCAGGCGCTCGAGCCGGTTCCGCAGCGGAGTGAGGAGCGCGGTGAGCAGCAGCGCGATCAGCACCGGCACGACGATCACGGGCAGCAGCGAGACGAGGCGCACGAGGAGGTAGAGGAGCCCGGCGACGGCGAGGAAGCGCCACGACCAGGCGGCCGCGATCCGCATCCCGGTCGAGACGTCGCCCGAGGCGTCGTCCGGCGAGTCCGAGGGGGCCGGAGCCGGGACCGCTGCCGGGGGAGCGGCGTCCGCAGGCGGGGTCGTCGCCGTGCCGTGCCGCTCGTCGCGCGCTCGCCGTCCCCGCATGACCCCTCCGATCCTCTCGCAGTGTACGGCCGAGCGGCCGTCCGGGACCGGGAGGGAGCCCGGGGGCGCCGCGCCTGGCCGGATCAGGGCACCGGATGCACCGGCAACGGCTCGTCCGGAGGGCGGAACGCGCCGGATCGCGCCGTCTCCGCCCCGTTCCCCGCCTCGGCCGCGGGAGGCCGGTCCGCGCCGGTAGCGTCGCGCGGGTCGATGCCGAGCGAGGAGGGCGACGGATGCTGGAGGCGGTTCTCGCGATCGCCGCGTGGTGCGCGGGCGCGGTGCTCGGCGTCAGCGGCGCCCTGAAGCTCGGCCGCACGGAGCGGTTCCGGGCGAGCCTCGAGGCGCTCGGGGTCCCCCTCCTCCTCCGGCGCCGCGGCTGGTTCGCGGCCGCCTTCCCCGTCGTCGAGATCGCGCTGGGCGCCGCGGTGGTGCTGGCGCCCGCTCCGGAGCACCGTGCCGCCCTCGTGCCGGTGGCGCTCCTCGACGCCGTGTTCCTCGTCGTCGCCGTCCGCGCCGTCCGCGCGACGGAGGACGTCGACTGCGAGTGCTTCGGCGGGCTGGGCTCGGCGCGGATGACCGGACGCACCGTCGCGAGGAACGCGGTGCTGCTCGCGCTCGCGGTAGCCGGGGCGCTCGGCGGGCTCGCTCCGGCCGCGCTGCTCGGCGGCGGCGGTGCCTCGGCGGCGGCGTCCGGGCTCGCCGCCGCTCTCGCCGCGGTCTCGCTCGTGCTGGTGCGCGACCGCCGTGCGGCGTCGACGGCCGCTCGCGTCCGGGCGGCCGCCCGCCTGTCCGCAGCCGACAGGGAGTCCGCGCCGGGGCCCGCGCATGAGGGCGACCTCTCGGCCGCCGACCTCGCGTTCGTCACGGTGGCCGGCGAGCTCCTGACGCTCGAGGAGCTGTCCCGCCCGGCGACGCACCTCGTCTTCTTCTCGCCCTCGTGCGCCGCCTGCCACGAGCTCGTCGAGCGCTTCCGCTGGTGGCCCCACGGCCTGCGCCCGGGCGAGGAGCTGCTGCCCGTCCTCCTCGGCAGCCGCGAGGACTTCGCGGTGCACGCCGTCTACGGGCCGCTCGTCGACCACGCCCTCTACGATCCGGAGGGCCGGGTCGCCGCCGTCCTCGGCCGAGCCGGGACGCCGGGCCACGTGCTGCTCACGCCCGAGCGTCCGCTCGGCGACGGCTGGACCTCGGGAGCCGCGTCGATCGAGGCGCGCGTGCTCCGGCCCGGGTTCCTCGCCGAGCTGCAGGCGGGCGGCCCGGACCCGGCTCCGGCGGCCGGCGGCGCGGTACCGGCGGGGTGACGGCGGCCGGCGGGCGGAGCGGTGCCGCCGGGCTCACGACGACCGATCGACGGCGGCCGGGCTCAGCGGCGCTCGAACTCGCCGGACATCGAGCCGTGCACGGGGTGGGCGGGATCGTCACCGACGGCGCGGGCGGGATTGTCGATCTCGACGGCGCGGGGCGGGGGCTCCTCGTCGCTCGCGTCGAGGCCGAAGCCGTCCTCGAGTAGTTCCTGGGCGATGCGGCTCGAGAGGCCGCTCCTCTCGCCCGGTCCGGGGTCGCTCTCCGGGTCGACCGGGGCGGCGAACGCCTGCTCGAGTCCGGACGCCGGCATCCCGGCGTCGTCGATCGAGTCGGCTCGTCCGTCGGAGGGTCCTCGTGCAGGTCTCGGCATGCGCCCGAGCGTAGAGGACAGGCCCCTGAAGGTCGACGCTCCGTCGCGCACTGCCGGGCCGCCCGCGCGCCGGGTCAGTCGTGCAGCGACCAGGAGTGGGGAGCGACCTGGACGCCGCCGATGGTCGCCGTCTGGTCGCCGATGTTCAGCGCGAGCCGCGCGGTGCGTCCCTCCGGGCCCTCCGCCACGAGCAGCACGGCGGTGTTGGAGAGGTCGACCGTGCGGGTGCTCGCGCCGACCAGCCACGGGTTCCGTCGGCGGAACGCGACGACCTCCTGGTGGGCGCGGTAGGCCTCTCCGCCCGGCCACTCGGCGGGATCGGCCGGGAACTCCGGGCGGATCGCGTCGTCGCCGCCGATCCGCTCCTCCTTGACGCCGCGCAGGCCCCGCTCGTCGCCGGAGTAGATGCTCGGCACGCCGGCGACGAAGCCGAGGATCGCCGTGGCGTGGCCGTGGTGGCGCTCGTCGCTGACGGCGCTGGCGATCCGGGTCACGTCGTGGTTGCCGACGAAGGTCAGGGGCAGGAACTCGCGGACGAAGTCGTCGTGGCGCTTCAGGGACCAGGCCAGCTCGAAGAGGTTCGCCTCCTCGAGGGAGTTGCGGACGGCCTTCCAGAGCTCGTACTGCGTGACCGAGTCGAGCCCGGACTCCCGCACGTAGCCGGTGTAGTCGCCGTGGATGACCTCGCCGACGAACCACGCGTCGGGGAAGCGCTGCCGCACCGGGTCGATCGCCGCGTGCCAGGCCGCCGGCGCGACCGCGTACGCCGCGTCGAGCCGCCAGCCGTCGATGCCCCGCTCGAGCCAGTGCGCGAGCACGGACGACACGTGCTCCGCGACCTCGGGGTTCCCGTTGTCGAGCTCGACCAGGGCGTCGTGCCCCTCGAACACGTCGACGCGGAGGCCGTCGACCTCCTGCGACCGCTCGCTGCGGGAGAAGCGCGCCGCCTCGGGGGAGCCCTCGCCGGCCGCGACCGCGGCACGCCACCAGGGGTGCTCCCGTCCCACGTGGTTGAAGACCCCGTCGAGCAGCACCCGGATCCCGCGCTCGCGGCACGCGGCGATCAGCGCGTCGAGGTCTGCCTCGTCGCCGAGGCGGGGATCGACCCGGAAGTGGTCGACCGTGTCGTAGCCGTGGGTGGAGGAGGCGAAGACCGGCCCCAGCAGCAGCCCGTTGCAGCCCAGCGCCAGCAGGTCGTCGAGCCAGGGGAGCAGGGCGCGGAGGCGGTGCTGCGGCCCGTCGTCCGGACCCGGACCCTCCGAGGCGCTCACCTCGGCGCCCGTGAAGCCGAGCGGGTAGACGTGCCACCAGATCGCCGTCGAGATCCAACCGTCCGTCTGAGCCATCGTGGCCGTCCTCCCGGCCCGCTCGGGCGCGGGCCGCCGTCACTGTAGCGAGGCGGGCTGGGCCGGAGCCGCGCCCGCTCACGAGCCGGGCCGCAGGGCGGCGATCCAGGCCAGCACGGCGAGGCCCGCCCGCACGGAGGCGGGTGCCGTGACGGTGCAGACGAGCAGCGCGAGAGCCGCGCAGGCGAGCCCGGCC
>NZ_PSVX01000120.1:0-2531 GCF_002932695.1 Rathayibacter sp. AY1D2
GCTGCCTTCGGGTGGCGGGGTCGACTCTCCGGATCCTTTTCTCACGCCTGGGTGTGTGGGAGAGGGATACCGCCCGTATTTTGAGAACTACACAGTGGACGCGAGCATCTTAGATTCACGGCTTCGGTCGTGGATCGACAAGATTCGCATGGCGCGGCTTTCGGGCTGCGGTCATGCAAATCATTGGATCTGCAACTTTTCGAGTTGTAGTTTTTTAACTCATGTGATTAGCAAGTTCATAAGAGCAAACGGTGAATGCCTTGGCATCTGGAGCCGAAGAAGGACGTCGTAATCTGCGATAAGCCTCGGGGAGCTGATAAACGAGCTGTGATCCGAGGATTTCCGAATGGGGAAACCCCGCCAGGCCCCTTGTGGTGACCTGGTGACTCCCGCCTGAATATATAGGGCGGGTAGAGGGAACGTGGGGAAGTGAAACATCTCAGTACCCACAGGAAGAGAAAACAACAGTGATTCCGTCAGTAGTGGCGAGCGAACGCGGAAGAGGCTAAACCGAGTCATGTGTGATACCCGGCAGGGGTTGCATGGCCGGGGTTGTGGGACTTTTCGTTCCGGTCTGCCGGCCGGTGAACGTTACAGCGCATCATAGACGAACAGGTTTGAACGCCTGGCCAGAGCGGGTGCGAGCCCCGTAGTCGAAATGGTGTTATGGCGTGAAGAGTATCCCAAGTAGCACGGGGCCCGAGAAATCCCGTGTGAATCTGTCAGGACCACCTGATAAGCCTAAATACTCCCAGATGACCGATAGCGGACAAGTACCGTGAGGGAAAGGTGAAAAGTACCCCGGGAGGGGAGTGAAATAGTACCTGAAACCGTTTGCTTACAAACCGTCGGAGCCTCCTTGTAGGGGTGACGGCGTGCCTTTTGAAGAATGAGCCTGCGAGTTAGTGCTCTGTGGCGAGGTTAACCCGTGTGGGGCAGCCGTAGCGAAAGCGAGTCCGAATAGGGCGATTCAGTCGCAGGGTCTAGACCCGAAGCGAAGTGATCTATCCATGGCCAGGTTGAAGCGACGGTAAGACGTCGTGGAGGACCGAACCCACTTCAGTTGAAAATGGAGGGGATGAGCTGTGGATAGGGGTGAAAGGCCAATCAAACTTCGTGATAGCTGGTTCTCTCCGAAATGCATTTAGGTGCAGCGTTGCGTGTTTCTTGCCGGAGGTAGAGCTACTGGATGGCCGATGGGGCCCAAAAGCTTACTGACGTCAGCCAAACTCCGAATGCCGGTAAGTGAGAGCGCAGCAGTGAGACTGTGGGGGATAAGCTTCATAGTCGAGAGGGAAACAACCCAGACCACCAACTAAGGTCCCTAAGCGCGTGCTAAGTGGGAAAGGATGTGGAGTTGCACAGACAACCAGGAGGTTGGCTTAGAAGCAGCCACCCTTGAAAGAGTGCGTAATAGCTCACTGGTCAAGTGATTCCGCGCCGACAATGTAACGGGGCTCAAGCACGCCACCGAAGTTGTGGCATTGACATTAGTGGTAGGCCTTCGTGGTCCAGCCGTGTTGATGGGTAGGAGAGCGTCGTGTGGCGAGTGAAGCGGCGGTGTGAACCAGCCGTGGATGCCACACGAGTGAGAATGCAGGCATGAGTAGCGAAAGACGGGTGAGAAACCCGTCCTCCGGAAGACCAAGGGTTCCAGGGTCAAGCTAATCTTCCCTGGGTAAGTCGGGACCTAAGGCGAGGCCGACAGGCGTAGTCGATGGACAACGGGTTGATATTCCCGTACCGGCGAAGAACCGCCCAAGACAATCCAGTAGTGCTAAGTATCTGAATCCCTTTGATGGATCCCTTCGGGGTGAAGCGTTGGGCCTAGCGTACGACCCCGTGCTGGTGCGTTTAGCGTATTAACAGGTGTGACGCAGGAAGGTAGCCGAGCCGGGCGATGGTTGTCCCGGTCTAAGGATGTAGGGCGAACGATAGGCAAATCCGTCGTTCATAAAGCCTGAGATCTGATGGGTAGACGCAAGTCGAAATCGGTGATCCTATGCTGCCAAGAAAAGCATCGACGCGAGGTTCTAGCTGCCCGTACCCCAAACCGACTCAGGTGGTCAGGTAGAGAATACTAAGGAGATCGAGAGAATCGTGGTTAAGGAACTCGGCAAAATGCCCCCGTAACTTCGGGAGAAGGGGGGCCTGAGGCGTGAACGGACTTGCTCCGGGAGCGTTCGATGGCCGCAGAGACCAGTGGGAAGCGACTGTTTACTAAAAACACAGGTCCGTGCTAAGTCGCAAGACGATGTATACGGACTGACGCCTGCCCGGTGCTGGAAGGTTAAGAGGAACGGTTAGCCGCAAGGCGAAGCTGAGAATTTAAGCCCCAGTAAACGGCGGTGGTAACTATAACCATCCTAAGGTAGCGAAATTCCTTGTCGGGTAAGTTCCGACCTGCACGAATGGCGTAACGACTTCCCAGCTGTCTCAACCGCGAACTCGGCGAAATTGCATTACGAGTAAAGATGCTCGTTACGCGCAGCAGGACGGAAAGACCCCGTGACCTTTACTATAGTTTGGTA
>NZ_PSVX01000121.1:0-2469 GCF_002932695.1 Rathayibacter sp. AY1D2
CACCGAACTCGACTGGCGCCCCCGCTACACCGACTTCGACGCCGGACTCGCCGCCACCATCGACTGGTACCGCGCCAACGAGGACTGGTGGCGCCCCGCAAAGGCCGCCACCGAGGAGAAGTACGCGGTGCGGACAGCGTGACCGGACCGTACTCGAGGTCGGCCGCTGCGCGGAACCGGGGACCAGTGGCCTCGGCCGGATCGCCCTGCCTCCGTCACCGGAATCCGCGCGCCGCCGGACTCCGGGGGACGGGGCGTGCCGCATGCTGATCGTCGCCGCCGCCCTCGCTCTGCTGTTCCTGGTCGTCACCTTCCCGCGGCGCGCCGTCGGCCTCCGCGGCTACGCCGTCGGCCTCTCGATCTTCGTCCTCGGCATCGGCGCGAGCACCTCCGCTCCGGACGCCGTCCGCTACGCCTCGACGGGCGTCGCTGCGGTGTTCCTGATCCTGGCCTGGGCGTTCGGCGAGCGGACGCGGCCGAGGAAGCGCACGCGGCTCCTCCTGCTCGCCTGGTTCGTCTGGACGACCGGGGTGAGCCTCCTGATCTCCTCGAGCTCCCCGGCGACCGTCCTCGCCCTCATCGCGGTGCCGCTGCTGCTGTTCCCCGTCGTGTCCCGCCTCGGCGAGCAGGACCTGGTGCCGCTGCTGCGCTGGACGGCGCTCACCGTCCTCGTGCAGGTCGCCGTCGGCATCGCCGAGCTCACCGTCCTGCCCGAGCCGGTCTGGGGCTACCGCAACCTCACCACGGCGGGTCTTCCCGTCATCCGGTACAACCCGTTCCTCCCCGGCCTGATCCGGATCCAGGGCACGACCGGCCACCCGATCATCTTCTCGCTCATCGTGATGTTCGGCTTCTTCCTGATCCTCGCTCTCGGGTCGAAGCTGTCCCGAACGGTCCGGCTCGTCTCGCTCGCTGCTGCGGTCGCCGGCCTCGTCCTCTCGGGGACGCGCAGTGCGTTCGTCGCAGCGGCCATCGGCTTCGTCGTCTACCTCTTCTTCGCTCCCAACACCCGGACGCGGGTGAAGAACGTCCTGATCGTCATCGGGGCGGGAGTCGCGATCTTCCTCGGCGACTTCGGGCTCTCGGCCGTCGCGACTCAGGCGGCCACCTCGGACTCCTTCGGCCACCGCCTCGAAGGATGGGCGAGCGCGGATCAGCTCCTGCACCGCGGCTCTCCCACCGGAGCGATCGGCAGCGGCTTCTTCTCGGAGCTGAGCATCTTCGCGCAGGGCCTGCTGCAGCAGGACGGCTTCCTGGTCATCGACAACCACTTCATCTGGACGCTCGCGATCAGCGGTGGCATCGGGCTCGCCCTCATGGTGCTGGCGATGGGGGGCGCGTGGATCGGCTCCGACCGCCTCGGCCGGGCCCAGGTCGCCGTGATGCTCGCGATGGCCTTCTCCTTCGACCTGATGACGTGGGTCGTCTCAGTGAGCGTCTTCGTGATCTCGCTGACGCTGCCGCCGGACCTGATCGCGCTCGCCCGCCCGGCTCCGCCCCGCGAAGCGGAACCGCCTCCGACGCGGCGGGGGACGCCGAGTCCTCAGCGCGGAGGGGACCGCACCCGCGTGAGGACCTTCCCCCGCTCCTCGCGGTGACAGCACGCTCCCCCTTGCCCGACCAGACCGCACCAGACCAGCCGATCGGAGCTCACATGCCTGAGATCATCGACACCGAGACCTTCGTCATCGGCGATTCGACGAAGACGAACTCCCTGGGCCGTGCGCTGAGCATGGCGCTCACCGCGGCTGAGCTCGGACGCGTGCGGGTTCTCGCCTTCGAGGACGGGGAGCTCTGGGCCGGAGCGAGACAGTTCCCTGCGGAGGTCGTTCCTTTCGGTCGGAGGGATCTGGCGCGCATCGAGCGGGACGTCCGCGCGTCAGCGTCGGAGCGGAGGACCATCGTCTGGTTCTCGAAGGGGACGGACCCCCTGCCGCGTCTGGCTCGGCGCCTCTCCCGCATCCCGAACACAGTCGTGGTCGCGGATTTCGACGACGACGACGTCTCGATCATGGAGGCCTTCCGATCCGAGTCCCTCCTCAACCGGGCGAAGGCGAATCCGCTGCGCCGGAAGGCTCCGTCCCGGCTCCGCCGGAGCCAGGCCAGGATCGCGCGCGACGCCGGCCTCGTCACCTTCTCGAGCGCGGGACTCCGCGGGGTGTACGCCGAGCGCTTCGATCTCGGTGACGCGTCCGCGGTCATCCCCCACACCCGGGTGTCGACGACGCGTGATCGGCCGCGCGGGCCCTCCACCGACGGCCGTCTGACTCTGGGCTTCATCGGGACCGTCCGCAGCTACAAGGGCGCGGACACTCTGAACGCCCTGCTGCGGGCCGATCCGGACGTCGGCATCGTCACCTTCGCCCAGTCATGGACGCCGCCCTCCGATGTGGCGGCGCAGTGGGTCATGCGGCCTCCAACGACACCGCTGTCCGAGATCTACGCGGACGTGGACGTGCTCGTCCTCCC
>NZ_PSVX01000122.1:0-2417 GCF_002932695.1 Rathayibacter sp. AY1D2
CCCGCGAGCGCGAGGGCCGCATCCGGCCCGCCGCACCCGCCGCCGCTCCCGCGCAGCCCTCGGCTCCCGCCCCGGTGCACCCCGCCCCGGAGGGATCGTTCTCGTCCCGCCGCGACCGCCGCGAAGCGGAGGGGCACCGGCTCCGCACCGCGCCCGCCCGCCGCGGAGCCTCCTTCTTCCGCCCGTCCCCGCGCACGCTGGCGCTCGCCGTCTCCGGCGGGCTCGTCGTCGTGGCCGTCGCGTCGAGCCTGAGCCTCACCGTCGGCACCGGCTCCTCGGCCGAGTCGGCCACCGCGACGCCCTCCGCTGCTCCGACCTCGACCAGCGTCGCCGTGCTCCCCGCGACCACTGCCTCCGCCCGGGTCGTCCTCAGCTCCGTCTCCACCACCTCCGGCACCGTCGCCGGCGGCACGAGCGTGACGCTCGAGGGATCGAACCTGGACTCGGTCGCCACCGTCCGCTTCGGCGAGGCCGAGGGCAGCGTCGCGGTCGACAACCCCGACCAGATCACGGTCACCGCCCCTCCGGCCGACGGAGAGGCAGCGGGCGAGGTCCCGGTCGCCTTCTTCGACGCCGACGGTCAGGCCATCACGTTCGACGCGGTCACCGACTCCGCCGCGGCGGTCACCGTCGACGGGACCCCGGCCGACGCGGTGCAGCCGGCCGTCGACACGTCGGGCGCCGCGGAGGGCACGACGGCCGAGGCCTCGACCGACCTCACCGCCCCGACCGCGACCGCCACTCCCAGCCCCGCCGCGACCGGCGTGCTCGCCAGCACGAAGGTCGTCGCCTCGGCGATCACCTTCGCCTACACGCCCGACCCGGCGATCGAGGCCGCGAAGGCCCAGGCCGCGCTGGACGCGAGCCGCCTGGCCTCGCAGCTCGACTACCTCTCCACCTACTGGAACGACTACAACTCGGCCCAGTACGGCGTGATCTCGGGCAACGACTGCGTCAATTTCACCTCGCAGTCGCTGATCGCCCGCGGCTGGGAGATGGACGGCGAGTGGAGCTACTCCTCCTCCGGCGGCTACAGCTCCGCCTGGGCGTCGTCGACAGCGTTCAACGCCTACCTCGCCGCGCACCCCGAGCGCGCGACCGCCATCCCCGACTCCGAGCGGAGCCGGGTGAAGCCGGGCGACATCGTCCAGTTCGACTGGGACGGCTCGGGCGACTGGGACCACACGGGCGTCGTGACCAGCGTCGACGGCGACAGGATCCTCTACTCCTCGCACACCGCCGACAACCACGACCAGAGCATCGACGCGGCCTCCGCCGGCCGGATCATGTTCTGGGGCGTCTGACGCTCGACGCACCCGCTCCACGCACGACGACGGGGCCGCCACCGCTGATGCGGTGACGGCCCCGTCGAGGTTCCGGTCAGATCACTTCTTGAAGACGTCCTTGACGTCCTCGCCGACCTTCTTGGTGTGGGCCTTGGTCTGGTCGGCCTGGCCCTCGGCCTCGAGGCGCTCGTTGTCCGTCAGCTTGCCGACGGCCTCCTTGGCCTTGCCGACCAGGTTCTCGGCTGCGTTGCGGATCTTGTCGTCTGCACCCATGAGGGGCTCCTTCTGTTCGGTGTGACCATCCGCCGGCGGGTGCCGGGGAAGCTGCGGGACCGGGGTCAGGCGACCCGGTCCTCCTTGGAGAAGCCGGCCCGGGCGCTCGAGGCGACCTCGAGCAGGACCGGCAGGCGGGCGCCGAGGAGAGTGTCGAGAGCGTCGACCTCCTGGTGCACGGCGTCGACCACGGTGCGGGGCGAGACGCCGCCGCGGGGGAGGACGCGCACCTTCAGCGCCGTCTCGGAGCCGTGGCGGTAGGCCGCGACCGTGACGTCGAGGAGCTCCGTCCGGCCCGCGAGGGCCGTCTCGAGGACGTCCTCCGCGAAGCCGGTCGCGATCTCGATCCCCCCGGCGGGCGCGCCCTCGGCCTCGTCGCGGAGGACGGTGCCGGTGCGGCCGTGACCGTGGGCGAAGGCCATCACCAGCGCGAGGACGATGCCGAGGAGGCAGATCCCGACGACGGCGTAGAGCGGCCAGAGGACGGCGGCATCGCTCCAGGCGGTGCCCTCCTCGGGGGAGAGGCGCGACACCAGGGCCGCGCCCTCGCCGTCGGCGAAGGAGAGGACGGAGTCGCGGACCGGCTGCGAGACGGCGATCAGGACGGCTCCGGCGCTGACCAGCGCGAGCACGAGGCCCACGACGAGCAGGACGAGCCGGTTGACGAAGCGGTTGCTCGTGGTCATCAGATCCTCCCGGAGGTCGAGACGCGGACGGTGGAGAGCGGGGCGGGCTTCGCGCCGATGCGGACGAGCTCCTCGTCGACGGCGCTCTGCACGGCGTCGCGGTCGACCGCGATGCCGGAGGCGGGGGTCACCTCGACCAGTGCGGTGCGCCGGCCGAGCGAGGCGCGGGTGT
>NZ_PSVX01000123.1:0-2071 GCF_002932695.1 Rathayibacter sp. AY1D2
GGCGAACACCACCAGGTTGTCCCGATAACGGCCGATCGCCGCGTCGTACTCGCCCCCGCCCCACCCTCTTCGCCCTGCCCGGACTCGGGCTCGACGGCCGCGCCTTCGACGCGCTCGGCCGCGAGCTCGCCGACGTCGCGGACCTCGTCGCGCTCGACCTGCCCGGTGGATCCGGGACCTCGCTCGAGGAGATGACCGCTGCCACGATCCGCCGGATCCGCGAGCACGACGCCTCCCGCTGGCTGCTCCTCGGGCACAGCATGGGCGGGAAGATCGCCTCCCTCGTGGCCTCGCGCACGGTCACCGGCCGCTCGGGCCTGTTCGGGCTCGCGGGCGTCGTGCTCCTCGCCGGGTCGCCGCTCTCGCCCGAGCCGATGGAGGAGGAGCGCCGCTCGACCATGCTCGGCTGGGTCGACGACGGACCCCTCGACGAGGCACAGGCGCGCGAGTTCGTCGACCAGAACGTCGGCTCGCCGCTGCCCGCCGACGCCGACGCGGAGGTGCTGGCCGAGCTGCGCCGCTACTCCCCCGAGGGCTGGCGCGACTGGCTCGAGCACGGCAGCCGCGAGGACCGCACCGGAGAGGCCGCCCTCGGGGCCGTGCCCGCGCTCCTGATCGCGGGCGGTGAGGACGGCGACCTCGGCGCCGACGCGCAGCGCCGCCTGAACGGCTCCCTCTACTCCCGTGCCCGGCTGCTCACGCTCGCCGGGGCGGGCCACCTGCTGCCGTTCGAGCGCCCGGTCGAGGTGGCGGCGGCGATCCGCCGGTTCTGGGAGGAGGAGGCCGGCACGGCGCCGTCGGTCCCGGCCGACGTCGGCGCGGCCATCGCCTCCGCCCGGACCTCCACGCGGGTGCGCGGGCTGCTGGCCGTGCGCGCGCTCGCCGACGACCCGGGGTACGCGCCGCGCGCCCTGACCGTCGCCCAGCTCGCGGAGCTGCGCGCGATCGCCGACCGGGTCGTCCCGCAGGAGGGCGGCCGGATCGACCTGGCCGCACGGGTGGACACGCAGCTCGCGAACGGCGAGGGCGACGGCTGGCGCAACGCCGACCTGCCGGCCGACCCGATCGCCTACGGTCTGGCGCTCGACGCCCTCCGGGGCTTCGCCGGCCTCGGCCCCGCCGAGCAGGACGCGCGCCTCACCGCGATCGCCGACGGCTCCGCGGAGCCCGGCGACGGCTCGGCCGGCGGGCTCGGTGCCGAGCAGCTGACCGCCTGGTTCGAGGACTGCCGCGTCGACCTCGTGAAGCAGTGGCTGGCCCACCCCGCGTCGATGGCGCGGATCGGCTACGACGGCTACGCCAGCGGCGGCGACACGCTGCCGCTCGTGACGGGCTTCCGCCTGCTCGGCGCCGACGACCGCGAGACCTGGGAACCGACGATGAGGAGTCACCGATGAACACGACCGGCATGCGCCGCTTCCCGCTCGACGAGACGGTCGACGCCGTCGTGATCGGCACCGGGGCAGGCGGAGCGCCCCTGCTCTCGGTGCTCGCCGCTCGAGGGCTGCGGGTCGTCGCCCTCGAGGCCGGGCCGCACTTAGATCCGCTCGGCCACACCGCCGACGAGACGGCGGCCGTCGAGATCAACTGGATGGAGGAGCGCCTCAGCGGAGGCGAGACCCCCACCGCCTTCGGGCAGAACAACAGCGGCCGCGGGGTCGGCGGCTCGACGCTGCACTGGGGAGCGTTCACGCCCCGCCCCGACCCGCGCGACCTGCGGCTCCGGAGCGACTCCGGCGTCGGCCGCGACTGGCCGATCGAGCACGCCGAGCTCACCGCGTACATCGAGAAGGTGGAGGCGACGATCGGAGTGGCGGGCCCGGCCGAGTACCCGTGGGACCCGTCGCGCCGCTACCTGCAGGGCCCGCTCGCGCGGAACGCCTCGGCCGACATGATGCTGCGCGGCTGCGCGGCGATCGGGATGCGCGCGACCGACGCGCCCGCCGCCGTGCTCAGCGGCCCGCGGGACGACGGCCGGCCCTCCTGCGTCAACTGCGGCCAGTGCCATCAGGGCTGCCGGACCGGCGCGAAGACGAGCATGGACGTGACATACCTGCCGGAGGCGGTGCGG
>NZ_PSVX01000124.1:0-1859 GCF_002932695.1 Rathayibacter sp. AY1D2
TTCGGCGGCTGGAGCACGGATCCCGACGTGGTCAACACCGGCCTCGTCGCCCCGATGATCACCTACCTCCTCCCGCTCCTCATCGCGAACACAGGCGGCGATCGCCTCGGTGACCGCGGAGCGGGCGTCGGCGGCGCTGTCGGCGGCGAGAGCGAGCTCCGCGTACCGCTTGGCGTCGTCGAGGGTGTGCTCGGCCAGCTCGGCGCGGACGTCGGCGAGAGCCGACGGCGACATCGAGAGGGTGGTGGCGCCGAGGCCGACGAGGACCACGGCGAGCAGCGGGTCGGCGGCGGCTTCTCCGCAGATCCCGACGGGCTTGCCCAGCGCCGCTCCCGCGCGGCCGACCTCGCCGACGAGGCGGAGCACGGCCGGGTGCCACGGGTCCTGGAACGCCGAGACCGTGCCGAGCATGCGGTCGGCGGCGAGCGTGTACTGGGTCAGGTCGTTGGTGCCGATCGAGGCGAAGTCCGCGACTCCGAGGATGCGGTCGGCGAGCAGGGCGGAGGAGGGGACCTCCACCATCACTCCGGCGGTACGGATGCCGAGCTCCCGCGCCATCGAGGTGAAGTAGCGGGTCTCGTCCACGGTCGCGACCATCGGCGCCATGACCCAGAGGTCGGCGTCGGTCGCGGCATCGGCCTGGGCGAGGGCGGTGAGCTGGTCGCGGAGGATCTGCTCGCTGGCGCGGAGGGCGCGCAGTCCGCGGAGACCGAGGGCCGGATTCTCCTCGTGGTCGTCATTGAGGAAGCTCAGCGGCTTGTCGGCGCCGGCGTCGAGCGCGCGGACGACGACCTTGCGGCCGGGGAACGCAGCGAGCAGGCGCGTGTACTGCTCCGCCTGCTCGGCGACCGAGGGCGCCTCCTTCGCGTCGAGGAAGAGGAACTCGGTGCGGAACAGCCCCACTCCCTCGGCGCCGAGCTCGACCGCGTTCGCAGCGCCGTCGGCCGAGCCGAGGTTCGCGAGCAGCGGCACGGCGTGGCCGTCTGCCAGCGCGCCGGGAACGACCGGTGCGGCGAGCATCTCGGCGCGCTCGGCGATCGAGGACTTCGCGGCGCCGATCTCGGCGTCCGAGGGGTTCACCGTCACGACGCCGGAGGTGGCGTCGAGGATGACGAGCTGGCCGTCCCGCAGGTCGAGGGCGCCGGTGGTGCCGACGATGGCGGTGATCGACTTCTCCCGGGCGAGGATCGCCGTGTGCGAGGTCGGCCCTCCGTCGCTGGTGATCAGGCCGAGGACCTTCTCGAGGTCGAGCAGCGCCGTGTCGGCCGGAGCGAGGTCGCGGGCGACGAGCACGAACGGCTCGTCCGACTCGGGGACGCCGGGAGCGGCGACGCCGCGCAGGTGCGCCACGACGCGCTGCGAGACGTCGTCGAGGTCGGTCGCGCGCTCGGCCATGTAGCCGCCCATCGCCACGAGCAGGTCGCGGAAGCCGGCGAAGGCCTGGTGCACGGCGCGCTCCGCGGTCTTGCCCCCGGCGATCCGCGCCTTGACGTCGTCCGCGAGGGACGGGTCCTCGGCCATCAGGGCCTGGGCGTCGAGGACGTCCTTCGCCGAGCCGCCGGCCCGCTCGCCTCGGTGGCGGATCGTCGCGGCGGTGGCGGAGAGCGACGAGACGGCGCGCTCCTCCTCCTGAGCGATGCTGCGGGTGCTGGCGGTGTCCTCGGGCTCGGGCAGCGGCTCCGGCATGCGCAGGACCGGCCCGAGGGCCAGCCCGCGTCCCACTCCGGTGCCCTGGAGCTTGGCGGAGGCGTAGGCGGTCTGAGGAGTGGACAGCGTCATGGGTGCTCGTTCCTGTCGTGCGGAGTGCGGGCGTGGAGTTCCTGGTCAACGCGGGCCTGCTCCCGCTGACCTCGCTCTTC